>JBKJJR010000033.1:0-5408 GCA_046597835.1 Pyrinomonadaceae bacterium | reverse complement strand
TGAAAATAGGTCTTGATGTCAGCGAGAAGATTCTTAAGGACGAAATTGCGATTCTTAATCTCGACAAGCTCGACCTCGGCACCCGCAAGATTCTTGTCAGCCGGAAGAACCCAAAGCGTCGGAATCTCGGTCGAAAGGACCATTTCGCGGACAGGATCGCCTGAAATAAGGGCATTATACAAGCTTTTTCGTGTATTACTACGCGCGATTCCCGCCCCGGAGGTTGCATTTGCCTGCGGATCTGCATCAACAAGTAAAACTTTCCTCCCGTTTGCGGCCAATGCAGCCGCAAGATTGATCGCCGTTGTTGTTTTCCCAACACCGCCTTTTTGATTGGCAACCGCTATTATTTTTCCCATGACTTTTGAATTTCTAAGTTAGCACAGAGCCGACCCAAATTCTAATTGACGCGAATGTGGCACGTGCCACATTTAAAAATCAAAGAAAAATGTGGTACATGCCATATTGAAATAGGTGTTAGAAACTCGATTCGTGGTGCGAATTAACCGTCAAGTGGCTAAGACCGCGTAGAATACCCTATTCAGGCAGCTCCGAGAAGCAGTCCGTCCAAATGTGGCACGTGCCACATTTGGTAAATGGGTCTATGAAAAATGTGGCACGTGCCACATTAACTTAATTCTTGGCGATTTGCGTAGATAAATGAGCGGTAAGGTGAACAAGCACCGATGAAAGAGCAGCGGATGTGAGGCCGTTTATCGAGCGGACCTGTCCAAAGTTCTGCGGCCGGGCTCGTTCGAGCCGTTCGACCATCTCATTTGAAAGACCCCCGATAGTATTAAATTGGAAGCCATCAGGAACTCGGAGGCCATCGTGATGGTTGACCCGCTCGGTCGCCAATTTCTGTTTTACTATGTAGCCGCTGTAAAGCGAATCAGCCAGAGCAGTCTCCAGATCAGTGGTTTTTACTTCAGATCGAATTTCTGTGGAAAGCAGGCGGTGGATCAAATCGGGTGTGACGCCTTGTCGGTTTGCTAATTGTGAAAGTGTGACAGCATCACCTAGATCTGCCCCTAGTATTTGTGAGATGCTTGCATATTCAACGGAAGATCGCTTAAATCTCGTAAGATCGAGAGCATTTCGCAAATTGGCTATCCGATCACGCTTTTGGTTGAATCTTTCCCAATCAGAATCGCCGACCAGCCCAATTTCGCGACCTCTTGGCGAAAGCCGTCGATCTGCGTTGTCGTGCCGCAGGGTCAACCGAGCCTCGGCCCGCGAAGTGAACAAACGGTAAGGTTCATCTACTCCATGTCGAATAAGATCGTCTGTAAGAACGCCGATATATGCCTCATCTCGCTGCAAAATAAAGGGTTTACGGCCCTGCACTGCAAACGCGGCATTGATACCTGCCATCAAACCCTGACAGGCCGCCTCCTCATAGCCTGTCGTCCCGTTTATCTGGCCGGCGAGAAAAAGGCCGCCCATACGGGTCGATTCCATTGTTGGCATCATCTCGCGCGGATCGATAAAATCGTATTCGATCGCATAACCGGGGCGAATTATTTTTACCTTTTCAAAACCGTCGATCATCCGCAGCAATTCAAGCTGAAGTTCGGACGGTAACGACGTGGAAAAACCATTAAGATAGACTTCGTTCGTATTATGTCCTTCCGGCTCAAGAAATAGCTGATGACGCTGCTTGTCTGCGAACTTAACAACTTTATCCTCGATAGACGGGCAATAACGCGGGCCGATCCCCGTAATTTTTCCGGAATAAAGCGGCGATTGGTGCAGATTGTCGCGTATCGTTTGGTGCAGGCATTCGCTCGTAAATCCAATAAAACACTGTATCTGATCCTGCTCGATCCTTTCCGTCGAGAACGAGAATGGCACAGGCTTTTCATCCGGCGGCTGCGGCTCAAACGCATCCCAATCAATTGTACGGCCATCGAGTCGCGGCGGCGTTCCGGTCTTTAGTCTTCCAACGGGAAAACCATGCTTCTTAAGGCTTTCCGCCAACTCTATCGACGCCGGTTCACCAGCTCGTCCGGCCGAGAAGGTCTTTCTGCCGGTATGGATGGTGCCGTTCAGAAACGTCCCAGTTGCGATAACTACCGCTTTCGCTCCGAAACGACGGGAATCCTGCATTTCAACGCCGATAACCTTATTATTCTCAATAATTAAATCTACAGCTAAACCTTGGCGAAGATGTAAATTCGGCGTCGCTTCGAGCACGCGGCGCATCTCGGTCCGATAGAGGCTACGATCCGCCTGGGCACGCGGCGATTGAACCGCCGGCCCGCGTGAACGATTGAGTAGACGAAATTGGATGCCAGTACGGTCGATAACCCGCCCCATAATGCCGCCGAGAGCGTCAATCTCTCTAACGACATGACCTTTCGCGATTCCGCCGACCGCCGGATTGCAGGACATTTGACCTATCAGGTCGAGATTGATAGTCACAAGGGCTGTTTCCGAACCAAGACGCGCCGAAGCGGAGGCCGCCTCGCAGCCCGCGTGTCCGGCACCGATCACGATCACATCAAAACTTTCGTCAAACATCTAATTGCTAAACCCTGCCACTTATCGAAAACTTTTATATTAAAGCAAAAAGCAGGATTTGCCAACGAAAATCGGGAGGCGACTAATCGGAAAGTGTTCATTTACCGATGCAAAACGTTGAAAAGATGCGGGTTAACATGTCTTCGGACGTTGTTTCGCCGGTGATCTGGCCAAAATATCTAAGTGCATTGTGAAGACCGATAAGAACGATCTCTTCGCTCATTTTTTGGCTCAACTGTGTCAATGATTGCTTAATCTCCGTTCCGGCACGAACCAATAGGTCGTGGTGCCTCGCATCGGTCACCAAAAAACCGGAAGTAGTAATATCCTTCGGTGAAAATGGTTGGACGATCGCATCGAGCAGTTCGTCAAGCCCCTCACGGGTCTTTGCAGATAATGGTGTAATCTTTGACCCGAGATAGCCGAGCCGTGAGCCTTTAGCCGCAATCAGATGGTCGACGTCGAACGACGGCACCTTGTCGATCTTATTCAGGGCGACAAAATAATTGAGGTTTTTCACGCGGTCGAGAATTTCATGATCCTCGTCAGTTATCTCTTCCGAGCAGTCCAGCGTGACGATGACTATGTCTGCGTCGGCCATTGTCGCTTTTGAACGCTCGACACCGATGCTCTCGACTATATCGCTCGTTTCACGCAATCCGGCAGTGTCTATCAATGAGATCGGAATATCGCCGATAGTAAATTGTTCGCGTATCTGATCGCGAGTGGTGCCGGCGATTTCAGTTACAATTGCTCTGTCACTTCCTAGCAAAGCATTGAAAAGACTCGACTTACCAACATTGGGGCGACCTACCAAGGCCACCCGCAAGCCCTCGCGAATGAGGCGGCCAGCCTTGAATGTTGCCGCCAATTCTTCCGTTTTTTCCGCGATGCCGTTGAGTTTTTGTTTTACATTTTTCGCCTGAACGTCCGGTAGATCATCTTCGACAAACTCCAGCGCCGATTCCAGAACGACGATCACATCTAAAAGATCATCTTTGAGCGGCTGCAATTGATCAGAAAACTCGCCTCGAAGCTGCCTAATCGCTTGTCTGGCGGCCGCGGTTGTCTGCGCATCGATCAGATCACGGATGCCTTCCGCCTCGGCGAGGTTCATCCGGCCGTTGCCGACTGCCCGAAGAGTGAATTCGCCTGGGTCCGCCATTCGTGCATTCGCGGCTAAACAAATATCGATCACCTGCCGCAGCAAAACCGGCGAGCCATGGCAGCTTATCTCGACCACGTCTTCGCCCGTGAATGAATGCGGAGCCTTGAAATAAGTAGTGAGAGCCTCGTCAATGATGTCGCCGGTAGCCGGATCATGGAGCCGCGTCAGATGTGAGGTACGCGGATTCGGGCGAAAGGTATCATCTGCCGCTAGCTTTCTTGCGATCGCCAAAGCGTCGGTGCCGCTCAGGCGAACTACCCCGATCCCGCTGCGGCCATTTGGAGTCGCAAGGCCGATGATAGTGTTTCCCATCAGAATATTTTGACCACAAAGACGCAAAGAACACAAAGCAGGTCGTGTCGGTATTAACGGCCCGGTTCATTTATTCGCATTTAATTTGTTTCATTAGCAACGGTTTCGGGTGTAATATGGTCAAAAGAAATTGTAGAAATTAATCTTGGGGAACAAAATGAATCAACCAATTCGCATACTCGGGATCGCCGGTAGTCTTCGGCGGCAGTCATACAATCGCGGCGTACTCACCGCCGCGGCGGAACTTGTGCCGGAGGGAGCGGCCATTGAGATCTTCGAACTTGACGGGATTCCCGGTTTCAACCAGGATGATGAGCAGAACCCGCACGAGCGCGTTGTTGAGTTCAAGAGCCGTATTCGCGGGGCAGATGCCGTTCTCTTCGTCACGCCGGAGTATAACTATTCAATTCCGGGGGTTCTGAAAAACGCGATCGACTGGGCATCGCGTCCTTACGGCGACAGTGCCTGGAATGGAAAACCGGCGGCGATCATGGGCGCGTCCGTAGGCGCGATCGCGACGGCCCGGGCTCAGTACGACCTGCGAAAAATGATGGTCTTTTTGAATATGTTTCCCGTCAACCAGCCTGAAGTAATGATCGGCAATGCGGGCGAAAAGTTTGACGAGCAGGGAAATCTCACTGACGAAAAAACAAGAGATCACATCCGAAAACTGCTTCAAAATCTCGTCGAGTGGACGCAGAGGATAGGCGTGCCATAAAAAATGAAGCAATCTCAATGAAAACGGGTGTTTCCCGTCGTGCACCATTGGATCTTAGATTTGCGTTGCCGCGTTGCGAAAAGGTGGGTCTGATTCCGCGTTAGGCAGTGCGGAGATCGCGTGAATTAGTGTAATCGTACTTGCAGCCGGCGTTCGCGGCCGTCGCCGACGGATTCAGTGAAAAGGTCTTCTTCTTTTTGCAGTGTCACATGGATGATGCGCCGCTCGGTCGAATTGAGAACGCCGAATGTGAAAGGCCGGCCATTTTTTCTGACTTGTTCTGCGGCAAAGCGTGCCATCGCGTGAAGCTCGGCCTTTCGGCTTTGCCTAAACCCGTCGGCATCGACGATAAAGCGGTGCTCGCGATCCAATTCACGGCCAAAGATCTGAAAAAGCAAGACTTCAAACGCATCAAGCAATTCGCCATTTTCAGCCAATGCAAAATGTGCGTCCTCGCCGCTGAGGTTTAAAATGCAGCCATCGTCGGTCCATTCGGCGGAAACGTTTAGATCGAAGCCCAGGTCGGCGACAAGTCCCGAAAGGAATTCATTTGCGTTTTCACAAATCTCATTCATAATTTTACGCAGTTCCGAATTTCGGCTTCACCTGCTTGGCATTTTTCGGCACCGAATCGACGATCTCAATTGCACCAGGCGGGTTGCCTTTTGAGTTCATCCGATTAATGAC
>JBKJJR010000051.1:0-2990 GCA_046597835.1 Pyrinomonadaceae bacterium | reverse complement strand
TTGTGGCAGATCACTCTCCGAAACACCGGATTTGGTTTCTTCGCCGGCAAGATCGACCTGAACAAAAATGGAAAGTTCATCTCGGCCATCTTCAATGCAAATACGCTCCAGCCGTTCGGCGAGTTCGAGCGAATCGACTGAATGGATTACGTCGAAAAGCTGCACGGCTTTTCTGGCCTTGTTCGATTGCAGATGGCCGATAAGATGCCATTCGGCGGCGTTACGTCCGACTTCGGCGATCTTGTCCTCGGCCTCCTGCACCTTATTTTCGCCAAAAATGTTAACGCCGGCGGCTATCGCATTTAGCAAAGTTTCGGGCGGATGCGTTTTGCTGGCGGCAACGAGTTTTATCTCATCGGCGTTTCGTCCGGCACGCGTTGCAGCATTTTCGATCCGGCGGTGGATCTCCGCAAGGATTTTTTGTATATCGGTCAGCACAACGTCAAATATAGCAAATCGGTGAAAAACGGTATGTGATGTCAGTATCGAGAGTTCTTGGTCCCAGGCTGTCCCAACGGCTGAGCGGGACAGGTAACTTATCATTTTCATTGGACTTACGCCGGTTTTTCTGCTTGATTCGACCAATTGTGGAAAAAGCGTAAGACATAGTCTTACAGAAACTGTAACCTCTGCAAATAGCGAGGTTATCGCGTGCCGCATCATTGGAACGCGGCGATCTCGCGTGGGACACGGAAATTGTTTTAGGCCCAAGTTGCATGGCCCGTTTTTCTGCATTCTGTAATCTACGATCGACTGTGCCGTGTCCCGTGTCCCAACTGTCCCATGTGCCCCGCTGTCCCAACTGTCCCAAAACCTTGTTTCACAAACTTTTTTCGATGTGTAACAGAACGTCATAATCACCCTCTTTCCCCTCCGCGCTCCTATGACCGCCGCCTCACGTTAGCAGACCGGCGAACAAATTGGAATACCAATTTTCCCGATATGGCGTGATTTTCTTGATATGACCGAATTTTCCGAATATAACGCGGTTTTCCGAGTTAAGCCGTCCATTCTTGAGTTTTGCGGGTCGAATTCGTATCATCAATGTTCGCTGCTAATGCGGACGTGGCGGAATTGGTAGACGCGCAGGTCTCAGAAGCCTGTGATGGTGACATCGTGGGAGTTCGATTCTCCCCGTCCGCACCACCTTTTGAAGGATAAAAGCGTAAGGATAAGGGATAAAGTTCTATTGCCCTTTCCTTTGCGTTCTTTGCGGCTTTGCGTGAAACTCCTAAATAGTGCGCAAAGAATTTATCCAGGCAATAAAAACACACCAGTCTGCTTTTAGCCTTGATCTATCGGATCCGGTAATCGAGCTGCTCGCTGATTATTACGATCTTGTGATCGAGCATAATCCGATGCTGCATCTTGTCGGGCCGTGTTCGCCTGAGGAATTTGCGATCCGACATATTCTCGAATCGCTTACGTTGTTGGAATATTTACCGCAATGCGCAAGATTTGCGGATGTGGGCGCCGGCGCCGGGTTGCCGTCCATCCCGTGCCTGTTGGTTCGTGAAGATCTAAAAGCGCTGCTGATCGAATCGAAACAGAAAAAAACGATCTTTCTGGCCACGGCAATCACGGCCCTTGGTATTGAAGAGCGAACCGAGATCGTAAATCGACAATTCGAGGAGGCCGCAGCGGACGATTATCAGTTTGTTACGTGCCGTGCACTTGATAGATTTACAGAAAAGCTGTCAAAACTTACAAAGTGGTCAGGAAAGCGAACAATTCTCTTATTCGGCGGGCCAAACCTTGGCGAAGCTTTGACAAAATGCCGGGTTCCTTACTCTTCGGCACTAATGCCGATGTCCAGACAGCGATTTCTGTTCGTGTCAGATCGATCATAGTCATCTCACCTCAAGTCCGTATTCCCGAAGCCGGCGATAAAGCGTCGATGGCGAGATGCCGAGCAGCTCGGCGGTTTTGCCGCGATGCCAACCTGTTTTTTCGAGGGCGCCGATGATCTGCTGGCGTTCTGAATCGCGAAGATTTGTCGGCGCTGCGTTTTGGAATGTATTTATTCCCGAGGCTTGAGGCGCGCCGTAGCTGACAGAGACGTTGCGGGTTTCGGTGCGGAACGCGATCTCGGGCGGCAGCTCGCGCGGCGTTATCAGTTCATTGTCGCAGAGCAGCACCGCACGTTCGAGACAGTTGCGAAGCTGGCGGACGTTGCCCTTCCAATCAAAGGCCGACAACGCCTCGATGGTTGCGGGCGACATCTCGGGGGCGTTGTTGCCGGCGAGTTTGTAAAGTAGATGGCGCGCAAGCGGCTCAATGTCCTCACGGCGTTCGCGCAAGGGCGCGACATTTATCTCAAAACTATTGATGCGATACATCAGGTCGGCACGGAAAATGCCGTCCGCAATTGCCTGATCTTTGTCACGATTAGTCGCCGCGAGCAGACGAACGTCGATCTCGACCTTTTTCACGCCGCCGACGCGGAAAAATGAACGCGTCTCGAGCGCGCGAAGCAGCTTTGACTGGAGCGGCATCGGCATTTCCATAATTTCGTCCAGGAACAGTGTGCCACCGTCGGCGATCTCAAAAAGGCCGAGTTTGCGGGCCTTTGCGCCGGAGAACGCACCCGCCTCGTGGCCGAAAAGCTCGCTCTCGAGCAGCGTGTCCTGCAATGCCGCGCAGTTGAGATCGATGAACGGCTTTTCGCTTCGCCGGCTCATCTTATGTATTGCCTGGGCTATCAACTCCTTTCCGACGCCCGATTCGCCGGTGATCATAACGGATGTTTCCGATGGGGCGACGCGCTGAACCAATCGCAAAGCTTCCTTCATCTGCTTCGATTCTGCAACGATCTCAGGCAGGCTGTGATGCGTCCGTGCGATCTGGGCCCGCAGCCGCTGTTTATCGACCTTTAATTGTTGTTTTTCGGCTGCCGCCGTCACCAGGGCAGAAAGTTCGCCGATCCTGTAAGGCTTGGTCAAATAATCGTAAGCACCGAGTTTCATCGCCTCGATCGCGGATTCGACAGT
>JBKJJR010000155.1:0-4066 GCA_046597835.1 Pyrinomonadaceae bacterium | reverse complement strand
GCCGTAGGTATAAATAGCAAAATCCGACGGCGAAAACTTATAACCGACAAAATAGGTGTGTATTTCGGTTTGCGCGATCCAGAGAACGCCGGTGAGTCCGAACGGCACGGCATATTTCATCTGTTCGTAAAAAAAGCCGGCGTCGAAAGTGCGCCACAATCCCGGAAACCGAAGCCGCAGATAACCGAGCAAAATAAACGTCTGGACGATGCCCTGTATCATCGCCGCGTAAATAAACGATTCAACTGTGGCAAATGCAAATATAGCCGTTCCCATCAATATTGTTTTGCTGACCTGGGCAAAGATAATAAACGCCGCCGCCGCCCGCGCTTCCTGATTAGCGATCGCAACCGTTTCCAGGAATGTCGCAAATATCCATATCCAGATGACAACGCCTATCGCCGGTGCCAGTCGCAAGAGCTCATCGCCCTGAAAAATATTGCCGATGATCTGCGGGAATAAGAAGAGCATCAGGCATGCGAGTCCGCCGACGACAAAATTAAAGATCAAAATGTTCACGATCGACGCCGCCCGCCGTTCGCCGGTTTCGCGCGCCAAAAAATAATAGGCACTCATCGAGAAACCCATCGGCAAAATGATCACGGCGTTCATTATTACCTGAAACGCCTGGCGGTAATACCCAACCTCCTCCTGTGTCAGCGCACGAACGATCAGCAGAGGAAGCACAAAGCTAAATCCGAACGCAACGATCTTCGCCGCCAAAAGCCAGGCACTCTGCTGCCTTAAAGATTGAGAATTGTTTTTCGGCACTTGCAAGTACTTTCGGCTCGTCAAAAACTACTAGTCGATCATTCCACCGGCGTTTTACATATTGGGCAAACGACGCCGGACGGGATGATCCACTTGTAAAAAGGGGGAATGGGCTCAAGTTTTCACTATTTCAGTCATAGAAAACGCCGCCGTTTCGGGAAAGTTACGCTATTTCGAGAAAGTTCGGCCAAATCGTGAAACTTGGTATTTAAATTTGTTCGGCGGCCTCCTAACTTTATGCGGGAGTGTCAGTAGCCTGCACGTGAGTGAGAGCTCAACGCGCATTGCCGGACGACACAGGATATTTGAAAACTAAAAGCAATGAAGGCAAAGTGGACAGCGTCACACTCAACTTTGGGACAGTTGGAACACGCGGAACATTTGGAACACGCGGAACGGTTGGAACACTCGGGACAGAGAGGAAAAATTGTTCCGCGGGTTTCAACCGTGATTGGCGCCAGACAGCAACCTGGCACGTGGCAACGTGCATATTTGCAACAGTTAGCCATTTGCCTTAGACTTTCACGCATTTTTCTCACAAATCGTAGAATCGAGGGCAAAAACGACTTCAACTCTAATAAAAATGGTCAGTTACCTGTCCCGCATTCGATTTGGGACAGAGCGGGACAGTCGGGATCAGGCGGGCTTCGTGTCACGACCACTTGCGATAGCGGGTGGTTGACGGGACTCATGTCAGTACCACCTGCGGTAGCGGGTGGCCTAATACGAGATAATCAAAACCATCCAAAGAAACCCCTGGCCATTTTCTGCGGAACAAATGCGATCTCGTCGGTGCGCCGCGAGCGGTAATATTTCAAGAGGACTTGCGGCGCAATGCGTGTTAGCAGCGAAACAACCGACAGTTTTAGCGACTTACGATGTATATTTGCAGCGCGGAAAGCAACCTCAGCCTCGCGAAACTCACCGTTCAGCAGATGCGCTTTTCCCTGCTCGACCGAAAGATTGGCTTCGAGTGCTGCAAGGTGCTTTGCGACGATCGCTCGCTCGTTGGCCGCCAGTTCAAAATCGCGGGCGACCCGTTCAAATGCGTCATGCTCGCGCATGACCCGGCTGATCGAGTCTCCCGACAGGCTTTCCAAACGCTCGCGGTATTTTAGCAGCTGTTTTCTTTGATAACCGATCTTTGCGCCGTTCTTCGCCATCTTTAGCCAGAGTATGAAATCATGCGCCCGAACGTTCTCACTTTCAAACATGCCAACGTCAATGATCGCCCGCTTGCGGGCCATCGTGCCCGATGTTATGACGTTGCAGCGCAAGTCAAGAATGCTTTCAAAATTCGCTTCGCCGGTAGAGGGCGCCGTCTGCATAAATGTGCGACGATATGCCGAATTCATTCCGAACAGATGGGCGTCGCAGTAAACCATGTCGTAACCGTGGCGTTCGAGAAAAACGAGCTGAGACGCCAGAAAATCGGGCAGCCAAATATCGTCCGCATCGAGAAACGCAATGATTTCACCCCGTGCATGCTCGATGCCCGTGTTGCGTGCAACGCCCGCGCCGGTGTTTTTCTGCCTAATATAGACGATGCCGTCAAGACGCGAACTGATCACACGCTCAAATTTTTCGGTGTCCGGCGAGCCGTCATTCACGACAATTATCTCGTGCTCGCGATACTTTTGTCCTATGACGGAATCGAGTGTCTCGCAGATAAACTCCGCCGAATTGTACGCCGGGATAATGACAGAAATTTTCGGTGTTCCTTTAACGACGTTGCGTCCGATTTGTACGCGGATGTTCTTATTTCGGCGACGTTCTTCTTGCATTACTTTTTCGCACGATCAACGGATCGGTTCCCATTTTGCATACCTTTCGCCGCGAAGGAATTTATAAAATCCGACCACAGACGCCAGGTTGGCAAGCACAAAATAGAGCGGCATTGCCAGCAGGCTCAGACGTTTCCCTGCCCGCTCAAGCAGCCAGCCCAAAAACGCCAGGGAGTAAAACACTATATGAAAAATAAGGGCGCATTCATAAAACGCCGACGAACTTGCCAGCAGCATGCTCGCCAAAAGGAACGCACACAGTATGAAGGGGACGGCGTAACGCAGCACCTTGTGCGAGATCAGCTCGATCGCGAAAAAGCCGCTTTTCAGCGGATCGAGCATGTCGCGGTTGCGCCAGAGGTCAGTGAATGTCTGAGAAATGACGCGAACTCTCATACGCATCTCATCCGTCGCCGCCCGGTTTGTCTGCTCAAAACAAACCGCCTGCGGCGCAAAAACGCTCCGCAGCCGTCTGCGGTATAGGCTGGTGCAGATCAGAAAATCAGAGCACGCTTCGGGGTACAACGGCTCGTACGCCGATCTTCTGACGGCATACAAACAACCCGAAGCTCCGATCAGCGAGCAAACGCGGCTTTCGGCGATCTTGATGAATGTTTCGTAGTTCCAATATCGTTGAGCGCCTTTGCCGACGCTCGTGCTGTCGTCGTCGACGTAGATAAGTCGGCCGGCGACGCAGCCGACGCTTTCGTCGCCAAAAGGAGGCAGCAAATGCGTAAAAACATCTTCACGATAAGCAGTTGTCGCGTCCGAAAACAATATGATCTCACCGGTCGCCTCTGTTACGGCATTGTTTTGAGTCATTGTCTTGCCGACGCGGCCCTCCTGCCTGAACAGGCGTACACCGCGGCCCGCGAACTCTCCCACGATCTTATCTGTGCAGTCCGTGGAGCCGTCAGATGCGACAAGAATTTCGAGTTTATCGCCCGGATAATCGATCTTCAGAGTGTTTTCCAGCTTTTCTCGAATGGCGGCTTCTTCATTAAATGCCGTGATAAGAACCGTCACTCGCGGCTCGATCTTCGAGTTCTTTACTGCTTTTGGAAAGAATAAGCTCGCCAAATGCACGAGCAGTGGATAGCCGACGTAAACGTAGGCCAAAAAGGTCACGCAGGACCAAAAGAATATCTGTTCCAGTGTCGATGTCATGTGGCGTCTGCCGCCCGCTGTAGGGATGGCTGAGTTATCACTTTCTCCTGTGAGCCATGTTCGATGCTGTAAATCCTTCGGAATGCGACCGCGTACGCGATCAGATAATAGATGAACCAGTTATATGCCACGGAGGCAAAAAAGCTCGAAACCAAATAACCGATCATGCTCGCCTGAAGCCCGATGGCAAGGTAATAAAACCAGCCAAGTTCGTCCCGTTCAAACAACGAACGCTCGATCGCTCTGAGCTTGCGAAACGGACTGATCATAAATACTAGATACGCAATAAGCCCGAGAATCCCGAGTTCCGACGAAACTTGCGTAAATGCGTTATGGGTTTGGTG
>JBKJJR010000152.1:0-2733 GCA_046597835.1 Pyrinomonadaceae bacterium | reverse complement strand
CCCAGTCGCTACCGCTCCCGGTTCTGATCCGTTGACCTCATCGCCGCCCTTGAACTGTCCCGAACTCGGCGGGACATACCCTGGATAATCGACACGCGAATGGTAGATCGCGACGAGCGATTTGATCATTGATTCGCGGATCCGGGTCAGTTCGCGAAGTGTCAGGTCGCATTCGCCAAGCTGATCGTCGGCGAGGATCGCGTCAATGATCTTCGTCACTATAAAGCGAATGTTTTCGGAGTTTGGTTCGGCCAGCGAACGGGCGCCCGCTTCGCAAGAGTCGGCGACCATCATTATCGCGGCTTCCTTGAACTGCGGCTTTGGACCCGGATAGCGAAAATCGTTTTCGGATATTTCGCCTGCGTCGTGGGCTTCGGCCTGCGCTTTTTTCAGGAAGTAATGCAGCGTTCGCGTGCCGTGATGCTGCGGGATAAAATCGATTATCCGCTGCGGCAAACCCATTTCTTTCGCCAATTTTGTACCGTAAGTAACGTGGCTAATGATGATCTTTGCACTCTGCGTTGGCTTAAGCGTGTCGTGCGGATTTTTGGCCAATTGATTTTCGACAAAATGTTCGGGCGCGGCCGTTTTTCCAATGTCGTGATAGAGCGCTCCGATGCGCGTCAGAAGAGCGTTGCCGCCGACAACGCGACAGGCCTCCTCGGCAAGCTGCCCGACTGCGTGCGAATGCTGGTTGGTTCCGGGAGCCCGCATCGCAAGCTGACCGAGCACCGGCAGATCGGCATTTGAAAGTTCAAGCAACTTTACATCGGTCAGGATTTCAAAAAATGTTTCGCAGATAGGCAGCAGCACGGCCGTTACGGCGGCGGTGAATATTCCGCTCGCCAACCCGCATGCGATCGCAAGCAAAATACTATTCAAAATAAACGGCTGCTGAGTGTAGGCGATCATCGCCAACGCTAGGATCGCGCTTGCGACGCCGACCAAAGCACCTGCTATCGTGACCGTTTGGCGGCTTCGATATGGCCCGATGCCGTAAACCGCAACCGCCGACGCGAGTGCCGCAAATATAACAAATTCCAACCCGCGAGGAGCAAGAAAACCGGCCAAAAACGAAGTAAATAATCCTGTAAAAAGCGCGGTCGGCCTGTCGGCAAGCAGCGTCATGAGCAAGCTGCCGGTTGCAAACGGGATCGCGAACGCCCACAACATCGGATCATTGAGCGGAGCTTTGACATTTTGGATCGCAGTAAAATCTGCCAACCTGAAAAAAACAGCCATCACCGCCGTCTGTACCAAAATAATAAACCCGAACAGGGCGAATGTCTTTTCAGCCGAAAGCGCGAGACGCGGTAGCACACCGCGATTCTCGATAAATTTCCAAGCCGCCCAAAACAGACTGGTGATAAATACAAGCAAGCCCAAAAAGCGATTCAACTGTCGTGACGACGAACTGAAATCACGAATTGCAGTGAGCTTGGAAAGAATATCCGGCGTCACTACATCGCCATCGTTTGCAACCTTTTGTCCGCGCTTAAGTGTGATCGCTTTGGGTTGAACATTGTCTGCGGCAGTTGCCTTAGCCGCTTCGGTTGCGACGCTGTCATACGAAACGCTCGGCTCGACCAGTATTTCCGTCGCGGTGTAAAATGCATCAACTTCTTTTGGCGAAAGGCTTTTGACGGCGGCCATGCGAGTCTTTAATTTGTTTCTTGCAGAAGAAAGCAGTACCCAATTACTTTCCGGCATTGTAACTTTTGATTGCAAATTCGGTTTGGAGCGGTCGAATACAACAACCTCGTTTTGAAAATACTGCTGGTCTGTGTCGTCGTATATATACCCTTCGGAACTTTCGCGAAGCGCGCTTTGCACAGCATCGAGTTCGTTGCGGCTATATGAACGAGCAGCAAAGATCTTGCCAACCTCAGTTCCGCCGGCACCCGTCCAATAGGTTTCAGCTTTTGCCGTCGAATTTGATGTCTTTGAATTCGACGCTTGGCCGCTGCCGCCGCGCCTCTGGAGTTTTTCCCATGCCGACAGGAATGTTTGCACTGCCCTGTCTGATTTGTTCGATTCGTATCGGAAAATTGGTTTGACTAGATCCTTAGCGTCCGCTTTGAGTCTTTCGGTCTCATCCGTGTCTGAAAAATAAACATCCGATGGTGAAATAATGCTCTCGCGAATTATGTCGCCTTCTTTGTAGATCTGTTCGCCCGATGCCCGCCACAGCGGATTATTAATAAGCAACGTCGTTAGCAGACAAAGCGAGGCAAAACCCAGCCAAAATCGCTGATCGTCTGGCAACGACTGAAACGGTTTTGCGACGGCGGAAAAAACCGTCTCGCTCCATTTCGTCATCGGTGATTTCAGATCTTGTATTCGCTTACTCATCTTTTTTCAGTTTCAAGTTCCAAGTTCCAAGTCAGGAACCAACACTCGAAACTTGGAACTCGGAACTCGGAACCGAGATCATCGTCCCGATTATCTCAACCATCGGCCGCAGTGTTTCTCGGCGAATAGCTGAAATTGACACGCATTGAGTGCCGCTGTCAAGCGTTATCTGCCTCGTAAGATTCTCCACAACGTCCCGGCTGAGCAGGTCGGTCTTGTTCAAAACGATCAATTGCGGTATCTCGTTGAAGTGCAGATCGCCTATGATCTTGCCGACAGACGCGATCTGCTGCAGAACGCGTGGGTTCGATGCGTCAACGACATGGACAAGCAGATCGCTATCCGCGATCTCTTCCAGTGTGGCTCTAAAAGCCGAAACCA
>JBKJJR010000133.1:0-6080 GCA_046597835.1 Pyrinomonadaceae bacterium | reverse complement strand
GGCACGATGCTCGAAGTCGGGCGCGGTGAAAAGGATTTTGATACAATTCAGACGGCGATAGTCACCGGCGACCGTAACCTTGCTGGCAAAACCGCACCCGCGCAGGGTTTGACGTTGTTGAAAGTCGAATATGACTGAGAAACGTGTTGCGTTCCACGAACAGCGGAACAAGTGGAACAGCTGGAACAGATGGAACAAAAAAGGGCGTGCTTATATATCACATAGTTTTACCGGACGATTGGGCGGCGTTTGATACTGAGCTTTACAAGGCTAAGAGTCTGGAAACCGAAGGCTTTATTCATTGCAGCTTTGCCGAACAGTTACCAGGTGTTATCGAGAGATATTACACACGTTACGATAGGGTCGTAATACTGGAGATCGACCCCGAACGACTGATGTCCCGGATGATCAAAGAACCATCAACTAACCATGAAATCTATCCGCACATTTACGGGCCGATCAATCGAGATGCGATAGTTCGGGTCGAAGAGCGGAAAATTTAAAAATATTATGCTCGAGAATTTTGACGGCATTGTTCGGGCTAATTCTTCCGATGCCAAATTACTCAGGGCGATCGACGGATCTCGTCTGCCGCAGCATATTGCCGTTATAATGGACGGCAACGGACGCTGGGCAAAGCAGCGCGGCAAACCTCGGATATTCGGTCATCGGGCAGGTTCGGATTCTGTTCGGGCTATAATAGATACGTGCAGACGGTTAGAGATCAAGGCAGTTACCCTTTATGCCTTTTCGACCGAGAATTGGAAGCGGCCTCACACTGAGATCAAGGGCTTGATGCAGATGCTCAAACGCTATATCCGCAGCGAATTGAAAGAGGTCAACGCAAATAACATTAGCTTTCGGGCTATCGGCGACATTTCCGGCCTCGCCGACGATGTGCAAAAAGAGATCGCGGCTGCGACGCAGACCACAGCCGAAAATACCGGAATGGTGATGAGCGTCGCTCTCAATTACGGAGCAAGGGCCGAGATCGTTCGAGCGGCGCGTCTTGCATTTGCCGACATCGAGCGTCGCAAAGACGTGATCGACCATTTGACCGAGGATGACATCGAACGTAATTTATATACACACGGTTTGCCTGAGGTTGATCTGCTGATCCGCACAAGCGGTGAGTTTCGCATCTCGAATTTTCTCTTGTGGCAGCTTGCTTACAGCGAAATATATGTGACACCGACGCTGTTTCCTGATTTTCGCCGGCCTGAGGTTTTTGAGGCGATCTTGGATTACCAGAAACGCGAACGGCGGTTCGGGGAGGTTAAATGAAGACGCGAATCCTGACCGCCGCAGTCGCACTTCCCATTCTCATTGCCTCGATAATCCTGCCGTTGTATTGGCACGAGACGGTATGGATATTCGTAACGATCGCAGCGTTTGCGCTTGCCGCAGGGCTGTTCGAGTTCTATTCGCTCACCAAAAAGCTTGAGCTAAAAGCTGACGCAGCGATCGGCTACCTCGGGGCCGCAGCGTTGTTCATCGGATTTGTATTCGACGCACCGGCAAGGTCATCCGATCTGCTGATCGCAACGCTGACTTTGATCGTAATAGCGGTTTTGATCTCACAAACCTTTCGCTTTCAAAAAGACTTTTCCAAAATGCTGACCGGGATCGGAGTGACTCTGCTGGGTATGATTTATGTCGCATTTCTCGGCGGCTTCCTCGTTGCGATAAGAATTGGTTTTGAAAATCATCACGGCCTCTCGACTAAATTGCTTGGTTATTTTTTCTTTGTGATATTTAGTTCCGATGTCGGCGCATATTTTGCGGGACGAGCATTTGGCAAGCATAAGCTGGCCCCGGCGATCTCACCCGGGAAGACAGTTGAAGGTTTGATTGGCGGACTTATACTCGCCGCGGCGGCGGCGGCCATCGCTACATTGACGTTCTTTCCCGAATTGCCATTTCAATTCTCGATACCGCTCGCAATCGTTCTTGCTTCGGTTGGCGCGCTAGGCGATCTGTGCGAGAGCGCGATGAAACGCGGCTCAAAAACTAAGGACGCCGCCGCCATCCTCCCCGGCCACGGCGGATTCCTCGACAGGCTTGATAGTTTGCTTTTCGGAGCACCTATCCTGTATTATTTTGCTCGGTTCTATTTTTAGGGTTGTATGTACGCCTTTAGTCGGTTTAATGACAATAATTGATTCGCGGTTGCGTTAATTTGGTTAGCGTACCGCCTTTCGTTTGTCACAGATCGAGAGGCGTTTTTATTTTATGCTGGATGTACTAGGAAATTTGGAAAGGACCCACACCTGTGGGGAACTGCGCGAATCGGATGCGGGCAAACCCGTCGTTCTGATGGGATGGGTCGCGAAGAAGCGTGATTTTGGTGTTTTTACTTTTATTGACCTGCGAGACCGCGAAGGCTTGACGCAGGTGGTCGTTAGTGAAGAGACCGCTTCGGAAGCACACTTAAAAGCGAAGAATCTGCGAGGAGAATTCGTTATAGCGGTCAAGGGCGAGGTCGTCTCTCGGTCGGAGGGCACACACAACGCTAAACTTGCGACCGGCGATGTTGAGGTCAAGGTCAGCGAGATCCTTATCCTAAACGATGCCAAGGTGCCGCCGTTTCAACTTGAGGTTGCCGGGTCGGAGAATCTTGCTGCCGAGGACACGCGTTTGAAATACCGCTATCTCGACCTGCGCCGTCCGCAATTGCAGCACAACATTCGTATGCGTGCCAAGGCTGTCGCGGCGATCCGCGAGTATTTTGACGAGCGTGGTTTTATTGAGATCGAAACGCCGATCCTGCTCAAATCGACGCCCGAAGGCGCTCGCGATTTTATCGTACCGTCACGCATACATTCGGGTAAATTTTTTGCCCTGCCGCAATCTCCGCAGATACTAAAACAGTTGACAATGATCTCGGGCTTCGATAAGTACTACCAGATCGCCCGCTGTTTTCGTGACGAAGACCTCAGGGCCGATCGGCAGCCGGAATTTACCCAGCTCGATATGGAGATGTCGTTTGCCCATCAGGAAATGGCGTACCGCGAGATCGAGGGAATGTTTGGCCATGTTTTTAAACTCATTGACGTTGAACTACCGGCCCAATGGCCGCGAATGACATACGCCGAGGCGATGAGGCGTTATGGCTCGGACAAACCGGATCTGCGATTTGAAATGGAACTTGTCGATCTAGGAAGTGAACTCGCGGACACTGATTTTCCTCCCTTCGCTTCCATCTTGGAATCAAAAGGCGAGATCAAGTGCCTCGTCGCAATAGGCAAAGCCGAGTATTCGCGTAAACAGCTTGATGAGCTGCAGGAATTTGTAAAACGATATGGCGCGGGAGCTTTGGCGTGGATCAAGGTTGGTGATGAGACGACATCGTCACTGCTGAAGGTTCTCGGCGAGGCGAAGATCGGACAGCTTGTCTCGGCCTCAGGTGCGACAAACGGCGATCTTGTCCTGATCGTCGCGGGCCGCAGATCGGTTGTCGCCGCTGCCCTTGGAGCTTTGCGAGTAGAAATTGCCAGACGCGAAAGCCTGATCGACCGGTCGGCATATAAACCAATGATCGTCACGGAATTTCCGATGTTCGAGCACGACGAAGAGACAGATATGTACGCCGCCGCGCATCATCCGTTCACGTCGCCGATGGACGAAGATCTTGAGAAATTTAAGACCGCTGTAAATGATAATGCGCAACACCATCTGCTCGGCGAGGTCCGAGCTAAGGCTTATGACGCCGTCATCAACGGTTACGAATGCGCGGGGGGTTCGATCCGTATCCATCAAAAGGATATTCAGGCACTCAATTTCAAGGCCCTAGGCCTTTCGCCGGAAAAGGCTCGTGAGCGGTTCGGATTTTTCCTTGACGCGCTCGAATACGGCACTCCGCCGCATGGAGGATTTGCCGCCGGCATCGAACGAACTTGCATGATCCTCTGCGGCACCGAAAACATACGCGACGTCATGGCTTTCCCAAAAACGGCGTCGGCGCAGGACCTGATGATGGATTCGCCGGGCGAGGTGGATGCGTCACAGTTGAAAGAGTTAGGGATTAAAATTGTGGTGTAAGATTTTTGCCCGCGAAACACGCAAAATACACGAAAAATATTATTTCTTCTTTCGTATGTTTCGCGTGTTTCGCGGGCAAAAATCTTCTTTGACGAACTATTTTCTCATTTTTGTCGTAGAACGACATAGATATGCCGACGAAATACGATACAAATCCGCTCGATCCAGATTTTCCGGAAAAAGTAAAAGCCGCTGCGGAAGCAGAAGTGGCAACTCAGGTGCTCAACTCTTCCGGTGCCGCGACAAGGCAATTTGCCGAGCCGGGTGATGAGCAAACCCGTAGATTCTTCTCGACGGATACGACTGGTTACGCTGCTCCGCCTCACACCGGCCAATATGTTCCCGCAAATATCGCCGGATTTGGAAGTTCCACGCAATCGATCTCACGGAAAGTTGACAAGGTCGGCCTGCCTGAAAATATCATGACCGCTGTGCCTTATATCCCTTGGTATCCGGGGATGATCGCTGCCTTGATAATGCTTTTTGTTTTGCCGAGATCGGAGTCAAAGGTGCGTTTTCATGCCGCACAGGGTTTAGCGGCGCATGTTGCAATTTGGATTGTAGCGTCAATACTAGGCGGCTTTTCGGGATGGACCGGAATTGCAAATGCGGCCGGCGGCATTTTTACCGTTGTTACGGGTGTTATGATGATCGTTTTTGCATACAGAGCATGGAAGGGCCGCCCCGTGCATATCGAAACCGTCGATTCACTTACCAACTGGCTGGAAGAAAAGATCAGCCCCAAACAATAGCTTCTGAAAACTAATCAGCCAGCGCCTGTCCTTTTGTTTCGATCACAAACGGCAATAGGAATATTCCAATAATCGGAACGATCCCGACCCAAAATAGAACTTGCATAGCGGTGTCGAGAGAATTAGCCCCGCTTGCGGCGATGCTGCCAACGAGAAACGGTCCTATCGCCGCTATCAATCAGCCTATATTGTAAGTGAAGCCCGCTCCGGTTGCGCGAAGCCGAGTGGGAAACAACTCAGGCAAATAATATGTAAAGCTGCCGAACACACCGAAAACCGTCACACCGATTGGAAAATAAAAATAAAGGCGTGCGTGCGGTGCGAGGTCCAGTCCAAATGCGGCCATGATCGCCGCTGCCGAGAACAGAAAATAGATAAAGAACATCTTCTTGCGGCCAAGCCACTTAGCCGCCGGTATGGTCAAGAGGGTGCCGATCAATCCGCCGAGATTAAAGCTGTTGGTAGCAGTTTTGACCCACTGCTGGCTCATCGACTCAGTAGCAAAGGCGTCGAGGCCGAGCGTCGCGGCTTCGCGCGCTGCAAGGCCTTTTGCAACGACGGGAATAAAAGCGTTACAACTCCACCACATAATGAGCGCGGTCAGAGCCATTGCAAAACCGCTGATCGTCATCCTGATAATCTGCGGCGAAAATAACTCGCTGATCTTTGCGTGGCTGTCTGCTGACGCTTTTTTCCACCGCTCCGGTTCCTTTACAAACAGTCGAACGAGAAACGCAACGCCCGCCGGTATGAGGCCGAAGAGAAAAACGTATCGCCACGAAACCGCAGGGTCGTTAAAGTAAACGCCCGTCACCTGAAACGTGACAAACGTGGCCAGGAACAATCCCATCGGAGCAGATGTGTAGAGCAGCGCACCAGCCTCGACGCGCCGTTTTTCCGGCACCACTTCGGCAACCATCGACGCTCCGGCGGCCCATTCGCCGCCGATGCCCAAACTGGCTATCACCCTACATACGAGCAGGAACCAGATGTTCGGCGCAAATGCGCATAACGCTGTTCCCAGAGCGTAAAGCAGCATTGTCAGGAGAAGTGTTTTTGTGCGGCCAATGCGGTCGGCAACCTTTCCGAAAATTACGCCACCCGCCGCCCATCCGATCAGTAAGACCGATGTCAGTATTCCCGTCCACTGCAGCGTCGCTGCCTTCGCCGCGGGTGACCCAAGTTCGAGACCTAGCAGCGTGGGAACACAATTCGGCGCGACGTAATTGAACAGCATGCCGTCAAAGACATCAAATCCCCACCCGAGCCACGCGGCGAAGAGAACGG
>JBKJJR010000055.1:0-5381 GCA_046597835.1 Pyrinomonadaceae bacterium | reverse complement strand
ATCGCCAAGGACAAAATACCGAATGGGCATATAATTCTTGGCAGACCGGTAACAAATCGGTCTCCGGGAGGTTTTGATGCGTTAGAGTTGATATATGACTGAACGTTGGATCGAGGTTGACGATAGGATGCAGCGGAATTATGCGTATTTGCTTGTTGAGCCGATGGGACGAAATTTTCATGCTGATTTCAAACCCGAGTTGACGCCGAAACAGATGCTGGCGCTTGGGGTTTTTGGCGGGAAGTATATGACGGACTGTGCGGGCGAATTTCCGCCCGACTGGTTTGATAAAGCCAAGCTCTCACCTGAACGGCGCGATCCAAAACTCAACTTTTTTGGAGTGAACGCCTCGCAGTCCCTATCGATCTGGCGCGAAAAAGGCTGGATATACGAAGAGGATCCACGGGGCTGGTTTCAATGGTATTGCCGTTATTTTTACGGCCGACGCTGCATTGATGACCCGCGTCAGATCAAACGCTGGCGTGCCATCAGCCGTCACATCGCGCAGATAAAAAATAACTGCCCGCCGAAAACCCTCGATTGCCGCCCGCGCCAACGTCAGGCACTGCTGCATTGGGCATATGATTCGCGAAATATCTAAGATTCGACTCTGTATGACGGGCTACACTTTTTTATTGAACGAGATGCGATGATCAGTCCATACACGGGGGGAATAATGGACGAACAACAAACTGAATCGATAGAAAAGCTAGGCATTTTGATCAAAGAGATCGATTTTTGCATGCTGACGACAATGGATGAGGGCTTTTTACGGAGCCGTCCGATGTCCACGCAAAAATTTGAGTTTGACGGCGATCTGTGGTTTTTTACATCCGACCAGACGCACAAGATCGAGGAGATCGAACGTGACAACCGCGTGAACGTTTCCTATGCCGACCCCGCGGAGAGCCGGTATGTCTCCGTCTCAGGCGTCGCGGAGATCGTGAAAGATAAGGCAAAGATCGAGGAACTGTGGAATCCGATCCTCAAAGCGTGGTTTCCCAAGGGGCTTGACGATCCGGCGCTGTGTTTACTTAAAGTGGCGGTCGAGAAGGCGGAGTATTGGGAATCGCCGTCGGGGACACTTGTCCAGGTTGCGGGCTTTGTAAAAGCGATCGTGACCGGCAAAGAGGCCCAATGGGGCGATAACGAAAAGATAGATGTCAGCACACAAGCCATCGGCGAAGTTGCGGCGTGATCCTGCCCAACGATAGTGGGTCAATTTGAAAATCTCTGTGACCTTTGTGTATTCGCTTTGTGTCCTCTGTGTTGAAAATCTCTCTAAACACAGAGAACACAGAGTTGGCGACACAGAGGACACAAAGGACAGACGCAGAGTTCACCGGCCCCCTTCAGCGTATCCGCCCAACGCATTTCTTTCAATTTACATCTAAATGCTGTAAACTGGCTATCCCACAAGTGGGGGCGACAGGCTTCGACAGGGGCTTGTATAGATCTTTGAATGCACGTCGGGCTTTAGTATGGTTAGCCCGTTAACAAAACTATGCTAAAACAAATGCTAATCAAGAATTAGCTCTTGCTGCTTAGTTAACTCTAAACCAGAAGTGTCTTACCGGAAGTCTGCCTGATGCGACCGGTCAAGGCATAACTCAGTTCAGGCTCGCGTCACACCACCACCTGCAGTGTGAGGTTAAAATTAGCCGGGTTAGCCGTCAATGAGGTCTTGTCCGTTCATCTGCTCATCGATAGCGAAAATTAAGTGAATGGAATAAACGTGTAGATTTTACTGGTCGCAACCTTTGGATGCGGGTTCGATTCCCGCCGCCTCCACCAATTTTTAGATACTAGAACGGGTCCCGCAAAGGGACTCGTTTTTGCATCTGCGCCGTTTGAACTCTTTCAGCAACTGAGCGGCACATTCATAAATTCTTCAAGAAAAATTCATAATTTCCTAAAGAATCTTGCACGCAACCAGGTTAAAAATGTAACCAGTCGAATAATCGATGGATACAAAACTAAAAAAACTTGGAGAAAAAATTATGAAAATTCTTAATAAAACAATGTTGGCTTTTGCGCTTATCGGATCGATGAGCATGGCGCTGGTACAGATTGTAAGGGCAAGCGTACCTTTTAAAGGTAGAGGTGATGGGGAGATCACAGCTGTTCAACCGGTGGGGACTGGAGTTTTGATGACCGTCGTTGGAGCGGGCCAAGCAACGCAGCTCGGCCAGTTTTCACGGATCGAGAACATACTGCTCGACCCTGCTAACGGCACCTTTACGGGTGATATGACGTTTATTGCGGCAAACGGCGACCACCTGACTTGCGATATTTTAGGCGGTTTTACCTCAGCGACGACCGCCAGCGGAAGTTATACTTTTACGGGGGGCACAGGCAGATTTGCAAATGCTGGGGGGACTGCAAGTTTTGCAGCTTCGCTGTCCGATCAGGTCCACGTCACGTTTGAATTTAGCGGCTCACTCAATAATTAAAACGAACCACACGAAAAGGTTGAACGAGAAGGTCGTCGGCCATCTATAAACGAGGCTCTATCATGTTTACACAACATGACGGGCCTTGTTTCTGTTTGAATGCCGGACCGTTGTAAATACGATATAATTATTCATAGCGTGAATACTTTACCGATAGGCATTTTCGATTCCGGTGTCGGCGGTTTGACCGTTTACCGTGCTTTGCACAACCGTTTGCCGAACGAGCATTTCATCTATCTGGGCGACACGGCCCGCGTGCCGTACGGGACGAAATCAATGGCGACGGTCGAGCGGTATGCGATAGAAAATTCGCAGTTCCTGGCGTCACGCGGGATCAAGATGCTCGTAGTCGCGTGCAACACGGCCTCGGCGCTTGCTTTGCCAAAGATCCGCGAAAAGATCGGCCTCGACGTTGTCGGAGTTATCGGCCCCGGTGGGAGAAAAGCGGTCGATCTAACAAAGCATAACCCTAACCCGCGGATCGGCGTCATTGCTACCGAGGCGACTGTTGCCAGCAACGCTTATTTTGAAGCGATCCGGCGTGCTTCGGACACTGCCGAGGTTTTTCAGGCCGGCTGCCCGCTGTTCGTCCCGCTCGCTGAGGAGAATTGGCTGGAGGAACCGGAAACCTCGTCGATCGCTGCAAAATACCTTGCCGAAATGAACAAATTTCGCCCCGACGCGCTTGTTTTGGGCTGTACCCACTATCCGATACTGAAAGCTGTCATACAGAAAACCGTTGGCGAAAATGTTAAGCTAATTGATTCCGGCGAGGCGACCGCTGAGGAGGTCGAAAGGCTTTTGGCGGACAAAGGCCTCGCGAATCCGAACGCGGTTTCGGGAAAACGCGAGCTTTGCGATGACCTTGATCATTTTTATGTGACGGATGCCGCCGATAGATTCGCCCGCGTCGCCGAAAGATTTTTAGGAACAAAGCCGTCGAAACTCGAAGCGATCGAAGTTTACGGAGTCGATGAACTGAGGAAGAGTTTGCCCGCGAATTACGCGAATGAGCGCCAATAGAAAAGGAAAATTAATTCGCGTTTATTCGGGTAATTCGCGGGCAAAAAATAAATGACATACAACAGAACTGACAAACGAACCCACGACCAGATACGCAACACCAAGATCACGCCGAATATTTCGCCGTATGCCGAAGGCTCGGCTTTGATTGAAGTTGGCGGCACCAAAGTCATCTGCACCGCGTCGGTCGAGGATCGCGTGCCGATGTTCATGCGCAACAAAGGCCTCGGATGGGTCACTGCGGAATATGCGATGCTGCCGCGCGCGACAAACACCCGCACGCAGCGCGAAACGCAGCGGCCTTCGGGCAGGACGCAGGAAATTCAACGACTCATCGGTCGAAGTTTACGCGCGGTTGTCGATACGAAGTTACTGGGTGAGCGACAGATATATTTGGATTGCGATGTCATACAGGCAGACGGCGGTACGCGCTGTGCTTCGATCACTGGTGCATATGTTGCGCTGGCGCTAGCCTGTCGAAAATTGGTAAAGCAGGGAACGATAAAGACTTCGCCGATCCTGAGCGAGGTCGCGGCTGTCAGCGTCGGCATTATACATGGCACGGCGATCCTCGACCTTGCCTACGAGGAAGATTCGACCGCCGATGTCGATATGAATGTCGTTTGCACCGGCCTCGGCAAATTTATCGAACTGCAGGGAACCGCCGAACGCGAGCCATTCTCACGCGAACAAATGGACGAAATGCTGATCCTCGCCGATATTGGAGTCAACAAACTTTTTGAAGTCCAGCGAAACGCGTTGAATATTTAGAAGTCTTTGAAAATATAATATTGCTAAGGAATGTTTCGGGAAACTGACCAAATTGGACCTTATACACTGATCCGAAAGCTCGGACGCGGCGGATTTGGTGAAGTCTGGCTGGCAGAACGACGCACTAAGTTTGTAACTACAAAAGTTGCCGTCAAACTCCCGCTCGACGAGCAAATAGACCACGAAACGATCAAACAGGAAGCGACACTCTGGGAACAAGCAAGCGGCCATCCGAACATTTTGCCGATTATAGATGCCGACGAGTATGACGGTCAAGTCGTTATCGTCAGCGAATTTGCACCCGATGGCTCGCTCGACGAATGGCTCAAGACGAACGGCAAAATGCCTGTTGAACGTGCGATTGAAACGACCATCAAAATACTAGACGGTTTGGAGTTCCTGCATTCGCGCAATATCATCCACCGCGATCTGAAACCCGCCAACATCTTGCTCCAGGGCAACACGCCGCGTCTGGCGGATTTCGGCATTTCACGAGCTTTGCGAACAACAGCATCGAGCCAGAGCAGCAATGTCTCCGGAACCTTCGCCTACATGTCACCCGAAGGCTTCGACAGCAAACGGAGTGTGCAAACCGATATTTGGTCGGTCGGCGTAAATCTATACCAGTTTTTAACCGGCGAGTTACCGTTTCCGCAGAAAGAACCGTCCGCTCTGATCGCCGCGATAATGATGCGCGAACCTGAACCGTTGCCCGATTCGATCCCGCTAAATCTGCGAAACGTGATCGCCAAAGCGTTGGCGAAACTGCCCGAAAGTCGTTACATTTCGGTGGGCGAGATGCGTGAAGATTTGAGCCGAGTTTTGCGCGGCGAAAATGTTTCAGAATTTGTCCAAACAGAATTGCCCAAAACTCAAGCATTTTTTCCAAAATCTGACATTCCACCGACACAGCAAAACTTTCCGATTCATTCAAATAATATCCAATCAGAAACCGAAACTGTTGTCCGTCCCATTTTGACGTATGATGAAGAACAGAAATCGAAAAAATCCAACGGTTTAATTTTAACAATTTTTGGATTGATCTTCATTGGTGCTATTTTCAGCGGTTGGTATTACTTGTTAAGTAACAAATCAAATCAAAAAGAGTCTTATCAAAACGAAGTTTCTCAATCA
>JBKJJR010000054.1:0-3632 GCA_046597835.1 Pyrinomonadaceae bacterium | reverse complement strand
CCGAAGTGCGATATTCGGCTCCTCGACCAGAATGTTGTATTGCCGCGACAACCTGCCACCCGCGTCCGAAGCAAGTGGGAATTTCAAACCTTCGATGCCGCTTTGCGAACGCGGAGTTTTGATCCACGCCCGATGCGAATGGACCGAGTCGGTTGAAACGCCCAATACTTCCGCGCCCAAAGCCTGCACCTCTTCTAAACGGTCCGAAAATGCCGTCAGCTCCGTCGGGCAAAGCGCTGTAAAATCGAGCGGGTAAAACATGAGGAGCAACCATTTGCCCTTATAATCCGCGAGTGTCACGTTATCCTTCAAAGTCTCTAAGTTCTTTGTCGAAGGTAAATTAAAATCCGGCGCTGCCTGCCCGACCTTGGCCATAAACATTCCCGGCACTCCATCACCGGTCGCAGTTGCTGTAGCTGTTGACATAAGTTTTTTCTATATCTCCTAGGTTAATTATTTCACAACAGGATCTATGAGTCACATTTTATACCAAAAAACCGCCCCGAGCTTTCGAGGCGGTTTTTCCGTATTCTGACTTCTCCGTTCTACCTTCTTATTTACTGTATCCCAAACACCTCAACGCTTCGTCGTCCAAAACGCCGGGCTTCGGAGCAGTTGGGAACCCAGATGTCGATCTTCTTGCCTTTGATGGCTCCGCCTGTGTCGGAAACTAGGTAGTTTCCGCTCCATGGGCCTGCGTTGACATAAACGGTTGAGCCGAGTTTCAATACTCGCGGGTCGGCGGCTATCAAGCCGCGTCGGACGCCGTGTCCCATTGCGGTCCGTCCTGATAAGCAATATGCCGAGGCGGAAAATGATCCGCGGCTGTTTCCGGCATTACTCGGCTTTACGATCGCGGTCGTTTTAACCAATTTCTTATTTTTGTCCTGCTGGTTATAACTTAAATTATTGACAGTACTATTCTCAATTTTTGACTGCAGATCACTCGCTATGGTGATAGTGGATCCGGTTGGGGCTTGGGCGTACATAAATACGACGAACAAGCTCATCAGCAACGAGATCGCGCTTCCTCTAACGATTTTCTTCATTATTTATCTCCGGTTGATCGTACCCCGTTTAAACGCAAAAATAGTGTCTGAGATTTTGTCATCAGCCACTACTCGTAAAAACGAAGACTGTTTCAGCGGACTAATTCCCGCCTGTCCTTGTGCCGCGATGGCCAAGACTTGTCTATTATAGTAGCACGCTGGGCCATGCGTGTCCACCATGCTAAAAACCGCAAGCCCTTATTCTATATGCAATTGGTGAAGCGCAAGGCGCTTAGGAGGACGATTTTTTTCGATTTTGCTGGACTTAGGGGGCTCAATTGGCGTATATTTGCCAAACGCCCTGCGTGCATACCACGCCCTGGGCAAGTCTAAATTCCAGTCTAAATTAAAGATGACAATACAAGATAGACGAGGCGGCGAACGGTTTGTGATCGCATTCCCAATACGGGTTCGCTGGAAGGATGAAAGTGGCAAGGAAGTCATCCAGGATGGATTGACCGACAACATCGGCCTTGCGGGTACCCTTGTATATCTGCCGCGCCATTTGCCAAATGTCGGCAGCAAGGTCAACCTGACCGTTACCGAAAATCCAAAAGACGAAGTGTCCGTGACCGCACAGGTTATACGCCTCGAACGAAACGCCGCCCATCCACAGGCTGCTCTGCAATTATTGGACTCGACGCGGCTTTGGAAGAAAAAGGTTTGGGAAGCGGCCCGCGACGTTATTGCTGCACAAGAGCCGGAAGAATTTGACGATTGGTAGGCTCTGGAAGGTAGTAGGTAGAAGTTAGGAGCTAGTTCCTTGGCTTTCTCTCTTCTAACTTCTCGCTTCTCTTTTCTGTTTTCTAACTTCTGTCTATGAAAATTCTCGTTCTCGGCGCCGGACGTATGGGACACGGCGCTGTTTTTGATCTTATACATAATTCTCCTGACGTCGCGCGTGTAACGGTCGCCGATTTTGAATTGAAAAAGGCTGAGGCCGTTACCGCGGCCGTCGGCACTTCGCGTGTCGAAGTTCGTCATGTTGACGCGGATAATATCGCCGATGTTACCGAATTGATGCGCGGCCACGATTCCGTCATCTCGTGCGTCAACTATTGGTATAACGTCGCACTTTCGAAAGCGGCGATCGAGACGGGAGCGAATTTCTGCGATCTCGGCGGCAATAATTATATTGTTGATGAGCAGCTCGCCCTCGATGCGGAAGCCAAGGCCGCTGGTATCAATATCATCCCTGACTGCGGTCTCGCGCCTGGAATGGTCTCAATTCTAGCGATGCATGGTGCGGCAAAATTTGACGAAATAGAAGAAATTCGTATCCGCGTCGGCGGCCTGCCGCAGTATCCGCAGCCGCCGCTGAACTACCAACTCGTCTTCTCCGTCGAAGGGCTTATCAACGAATATATTGAGACGGCCCGCGTGATACGGGACGGCAAAATAACAACCGTTGACTCTATGACCGAGATCGAGAGCCTTTCCTTTGACGGCTTTCCGCCGCTTGAGGCATTCCAGACCAGCGGCGGCACCTCGACGCTGCCCGACACATTCCTCGGCAAGATCCGCGAACTCGACTATAAAACGATCCGCTACGCCGGCCATTGCGACAAATTCAAGACGATGATCGATCTCGGACTTTGTTCAAGCGATGAGATAAACGCGTCAGAACGGGGAGCGGTAGCGACTAGGTTTTCCCCGCGGAAGGTTTTCGGGGAACTGCTCCAAAAACATCTGCCCGCCGACGGTCCCGATTACGTGCTTGTTCGCCTCGATCTCGTCGGGAAAAAAGACGGCGAAACAAAACGGCTTCGTTACGACATTGTCGATAAACAAGACGAAGCGACCGGCATGAGTGCGATGATGCGAACGACAGCTTTCCCTGCATCGATCATCGCCCAAATGATGGCCAGCGGCGACGTTCTGTCGCGCGGCGCCACACCGCAGGAAAAAGCGATCGACCCTGACAAGTTCATAGCCGAACTGAAAAGACGAAACATTCAAATAGACATTACCGGATCGTAATTTACCTGCGTCCTCGCGATCTATTTTTACGATAATCTTCAATTGAATGCTCGGTCGCATAGCTCGTCCCTGAGTAACCCTTTAGTTGTCAAAGATCCAAAAATAACTTAACCGCAGATGAACGCGGATAGACGCAGATAAAGAAATGGACCGATATAGTTAAGTTATTTTTTTTGTTTCTTATTTGTGTTCATCTGCGTCTATCTGCGGCTAATTTTCCGTCCGCCGGATCATGCGTCCCAGAAACATCAGAGTGAAAAAGATGAAAAGTGAAAATGTGAAAAAGTCCTTGGTTGCGATCTCACTGCTTTTTCAGTTTTGTGCGTCCCTGAGAATTTTCAACGCAGAGGACGCAGGGAACGCAGAGATTAGGAAATTAAGCGCGTCCCAGAGGAATTGGGCTGTATGGACATCTAACTCTTAAACCACCCCGTAGGTGCAGGTGGTACTGACACGATCGCGTCCCTGAATAAGTTTTCAAATAGTTTGTCGCGTCGGCGACGAATGAATAGGGCCGGGTGATGTTTCATACGTCGCTGACGCGACGAGGACGGATTCTTCCGCTTTGTCCGTGGGTTAAGACCACGGCTACATTCATAGCAC
>JBKJJR010000257.1:0-3681 GCA_046597835.1 Pyrinomonadaceae bacterium | reverse complement strand
CTTGAGCCGCATCCCGGCGAGCAGATCCTTATAATTATCTAGCGGATGCGTCGATAGATAGAAACCGATCGCCGCCTTTTCCCGTTTTGCGATCTCCGACTGCGGCCAAGGGGCGGAATGTGGCAATTCACTGGCAGTATGTGCTCCGGCGGTTTCAACCGTTCCGAACAAACCGCTTTGGCCTCGCATACGGTCTTCTGCCATTCGCTGTCCTTGTAGTAAAGCCGATTCTATGGCGGTGTGGTGCTGAGCTCTCCAAAGTCCGATCTCTGTGCCTATAGACATAAGCGAATCGAACGCACCCGCTGCGATCAAACTCTCCAACCCGCGGCGATTCACCGCACCCGACCCTAGCCTCGAGCAGAAATCAAAGAGGGAAGTGAATTTGCCGCTTTTCCTGGCCTCGATCATCGCCAGCACGCTCGTCGTGCCCATACCCTTGATCGCTGTTAGGCCGTAGCGAACCGTATTTCCAACAGGCGTAAATCCGTCGTCGCTCTCATTCACATCGGGCGGCAAAAGCTCGAGGCCCATCGACTTCAGCTCGCTTGAATATTTGTAAACCTTAGCGCTGTCCTGCGCTTCGTGCGATAAGACTGACGCATAGAAATAGGCAGGATAGTGAGCTTTTAGATAAGCCGTCCGAAACGCCAGTATCGCATACGCCATCGAATGGCTGCGATTAAATCCATAATCGGCAAACTTTGCCATCAGGTCAAAGATTTCTTTTGCAGTTTTCTTTTTAATGCCGCGCTCGACAGCACCGTCAATGAATTGGTTCTCGTGCTTGGCCATTTCGGACTGCTTTTTCTTGCCCATCGCCCGACGCATCAGGTCGGCATCCCCGAGGCTGTAGCCGGCCAGTTTTTGGGCGAGTTGCATGATCTGTTCCTGATAAACAAGCACGCCGAAGGTGTTGCCGAGGATGTCTTCCATTTCCGGCACAATATATGAGACTTCCTGAACACCCCGATGACGGTCTATAAAATCGTCGATCATCCCGCCGTCGAGCGGCCCCGGCCGATAAAGCGCATTTAAAGCGGACAGATCTTCAAGTTCCTTCGGCCGCAGCTTGCGGCACATATCCTGCATCCCCGAAGATTCGAACTGAAAAATGGCTTCGGTTCGGCCGTCGCCAAAAAGCTGCATCGTCTTTGGATCGTTCGTGGGAATCTCCGCCCAGTCGATTGTAACGTCCAACTTTTCCTTCATCGAAACCAGGCAATCGCTGATAACCGTGAGCGTCGTCAACCCTAGAAAATCCATCTTGAGCATCCCGACCTTCTCAAGGTCATTCATCGGATACTGACTCGTAAGTTCGTCCTTTCCCGACATCGCGACAGGAACAAGTTCGTGCAGCGGTTTAGGAGAGATAACCACGCCCGCAGCGTGTACCGAAGTGTGCCGTGAACAACCTTCCAGCCGGAGCGCAAGGTCGATCAACTCCTTAACACCGACGTCCTTCATCGCGGCTTTCATTTCAGGCACCGATTCGATAGCCTGCGAAATACTTACGTTTCGCCCTCGGATCGGCGGCGGTATCATCTTGGCGACCTTTTCTACTGCCCCATATTCCATACCCAGTGCGCGGCCTACATCCTTGATCGCCGCCCGCGAGGCCATCGTTCCAAACGTAATGATCTGGCAGACAGATTCCTGTCCGTAAAACTGCGTAACGTGGTCGATCACATCTCCCCGCCCGCGAATGCAGAAATCGATGTCGATATCCGGCATTGAAATGCGGCCGGGGTTTAGAAAGCGCTCGAACAGCAGCTCATATTGCAGCGGATCGACGTCTGTAATTCTCAAGCAATACGCCGCCAGCGAACCTGCCGCCGAACCACGTCCCGGGCCGACCGGTATTCCTTTCTCGCGCGCGTATTTTATGAAATCCCAAACGATCAGAAAATAGCCCGGAAAACCCATCTTCTTTATCGTCTCGATCTCAACATTCAGACGCTCTTCGTACTCGACAAGGGCATGCTTGAGCGTGCCAAGTGCGATCATAGGCTCCCACTCGGTTTTTTTTCTATCCTCAAAACCATCGCGAAGTACCTTTTCAAAATACCCATCGACACCAGCGTAACCTGCATCAACCGGCACCGGATAATTCGGAAGCTGCCGCACATCATCGCCTTGCGGGATGGCCAGGTCGCACATCTCCGCGATCTTTATTGTGTTGGCGAGAGCTTCCGGAAGCTCGGAGCCGAAAACGTCCCACATCTCCTCGGCGGTTCGCAGATAACGTATCGCACCCGACGTATCATGCGAATTATCGCCAACCGTGCGGCCTTCGCCAATAGCGATCAATACCTGATGAGCCCGCGAATCTTCCTGGTGCAAATAATGTACGTCGTTTGTCGCAACGAGTGGAATACCGCTTTGTTTCGAAAGCTCAACTGTTGCTTTGATCAGCTTTTGACCTTGAGCATCGGCTTGGTCTTGGATCTCAAGAAAGAAATTTCCGGCACCGAGAATGTCTTCAAGAGACTTTGCATTTGAGAATGCTTTTTCTTCATTACCGTTAGCCAGAAAATGTCCTACGGCTCCTTCGATGCCAGCGGACAGGCCTATCAAGCCTGCGTTTTTTTGTGATAACAGCTCTATGTCTATTCGCGGCTTGTAGTAAAAACCTTCGGTAAATGCCTTCGACGCGAGCTGTATCAGATTCTGATATCCCTCCAGATCGCGGGCCAGCAAGATAAGATTGTAATAACCTTTTTCGCCGGCATCGACGGCCGTGCTGCGGTCAAAACGGCTACCGAATTTTACGAAAGCTTCGTAACCGATGATCGGCATGATGCCGTTATCAGACATGACGTTGAAAAAAGAAACCGCTCCGAACATGTTTCCGTAATCCGTAATTGCGCAAGCCTTTTGCCCAAGCTCGGTCAATCTCGCCGCCAGGGGTTTAAGTTGGATTGTGCTCTGCAACAGGCTATAATCGGAATGTAAATGCAGATGGACGAAGTCTTTTTGCTTAAAGATCGGCCGCTCAAGTTTTTGCGCCATATATGAAGAAAGTTTATCTCGAAACCTTCGGCTGTCAAATGAACGTCTCCGATTCGGAGCGCATTTCGACAACGCTTGCTCGGGACGGCTTTGAAATGACTTCGGACGAGGCCGTTGCCGACGTCGTAATATTGAATACCTGTTCCGTGCGTGAAAAAGCCGAACATAAGTTGTATTCGCGTGTCGGACGTCTTCGAAAAAGATCAAAGAATAAAATGCCGGTCATAGGCGTGATGGGCTGCGTCGCCCAATTAGAAGGCGAAACCCTTTTCGAGAAGATCGAAGGCGTCAATTTTGTCGTTGGCACACGGGCGATCGGCCGGGTTTCAACCGTTATAAACGAGACTTTCCGAACCCGCAAAAATGTCCTCGATGTCGGCGAACGCGAAGATAATTACGAATGGACCGTGGCTGACACGCATCGCCATTCCCCTTATGTGGCGTTTTTGCCCATAATTGAAGGCTGTAACAAGTTTTGCACCTATTGCATAGTACCGTTTTCTCGGGGCAGGGAACGCAGCTTTGAGGCATCAGAGATCGTTCGCCAAGTCGTGGAATTAAAGGAAAAAGGCGTTAGAGAAGTCCATCTCATCGGTCAAAACGTCAATAGCTACCGGCCTGAAACGGATTTGGGCATTGAGAATTATGCAGGGAAGTCGGCTTTCTCAC
>JBKJJR010000219.1:0-5560 GCA_046597835.1 Pyrinomonadaceae bacterium | reverse complement strand
CTCGCTTCAGACGCGGGCGGCAGGTTGTCGCGGCAATACAACATTCTGGTCGAGGAGTCGAATATCGCACTTCGGGGCCTCTACATCATCAATCCCGAGGGCGTGCTGCAATATGCGGTTGTCCACGCGATAAATATCGGACGTTCAGTCGATGAGACGCTTCGCGTGCTGCAAGGGCTGCAGACCGGCGGATTTTGCGCCGCCAATTGGAAGCCGGGCGAAGCCATCTTGTAAGTGTAAAAGGGAAAACTGAAAGTGGAAAATGGTCGGATCTGAACACTATCCGTTTTCCGCTTTCAGTTTTCCATTAGATTAGCGGGCGGCTTGTCAGAATCCAATAGAGAATAAAACCGCTCGCGATGATCGAACCGATCAATAACAATATCAGCAGTCCGATCAGACCAAAGACGAATATGTAGTCGCTCGTTTTGCCCTTACCTTGCCCGGCGGCGCGGGTGCGTATGAGATCCATGTTCTGTTGGTTGGATTTCCAGAAAAAGTCGAACGCATCGCCCACAAACGGAATCGATCCTACTAGATAGTCGAGGCCGATATTGAAAGCCATCCGCAGCAGAGTGATCTTTGGAACACCGTAACGGACACCCGACACCAATATATAAAACGATGCAAACGACGTAATCGTGTCGCCGACATTCGGGATCAAGCCGATCAAAGCGTCGAGCCCGAACCGCCAACCCGTACCGGGGACGCGAAAAAGTCCGTCGAGATAAAAGGCGAGGTCGTCCAGGCCCTTTTCAACTTCGATCTGCTTTTGTCGCACTACGTCGGACATATGAATTACGGCCCGTTAACCGGGATGCCCTTTTCCTCTACCGGCGCTTCCACTTTTGGTTTTGGTACAACAGGCGGCGCTTTCTCGCCAATGATCTTGATCGAAATGATCTTATCGCCGCGCACTATATTATCTACGACTTTCATGCCGATCTCGTTCACGTGGCCGAAAACGGTGTAGCCGCCGTCCAGACTGGGCTGCGGCGAATGCGTGACAAACCACTGCGAGCCGCCGGTATCCTTGCCAGAGAGCGCCATCCCGACCGCACCGCGATCGAAGGGGCGCATGTTGATCTCGCACCGGATCGACCAACCGGGGCCGCCGTTGCCGTCTCCGCGGGGGTCGCCATCCTGCATTACGAAATTGGGGACGACGCGGTGAACCTCAACGCCGTTAAAATAATCTTCGCGCGCGAGTTTGATAAAATTATCGACTGTGAGCGGAGCGTCCTCAGGATAAAAGTCGATCGTGAACGACCCTTTCTCGGTATTAACGATCGCCTTGACAATGCCGTTCTTACGCGACACTGCCCGGACATAATCTTCCTTCGTGCTCATCATTTGCCCGAGCTTTGTTACGTAAGCCGGAGTGTATGGAAAGACGCGATTGGTGCGTCTTGCGAGTGCGTTTTCGACAAACGGCGTGACATCGGGCGCCAGCTTTTGCAGATCCTTGTCCGAAAGCAGATCGAGCGCTTTTTTTCGCGTGAGATAATCGGCGGAATTTATTGCGGTCTGAAGTGTTTTTGCCGCTTCCTTTTTGTCGAGTTTAAAGAGTGCGTCCATGATAGCAAGCCGTGCGTCGTCGTACTCTTTGTCCACCCGGTACGCATATTCTAACGCTTGCTGAAGAGCCTGGACGTTCTCTTTTGTGCCGGGACGCTCTGCCATGAGTTCCGCCGCGGCGGTGCGGACGAATACGTCATTGTTCGCAAGACGCGCCCGCAGAAATACGTCAAGGTCTTTCGTCTTGAACTGCGCAAAAGCCCGAATAAAATCCGGTGCCGCGATTATATTTCTCTTATCTTCGTCCGAATAGGGCGGTGATAGTTCACTTGCCGTACTAAACGGCGATGTCGGGACTGCGGTAGTGTACGGCGTTGACAGCCTGTCAGCCATGCGGCGAAGCAGGACCGGGGCAGCGGAGCGCATCTTTTGTACTTCTTGCGTCCTCGGAAACATCGCCGCGAGCTCGGCTCCGACTTGCGCCGTCGTGGTCAAGCCCCAACTTGTTTTTAGCGCAGTGGGCGAGATCGTGAAATCGCCCGGCTTAACGCGCATTCGGGCGATGGAAATTTCCGGCGTGCGGCCGTCGTCGAGTTTTACAAGCTCGTCGAGAAATTTGACGGCCCGCTCGTTTCCCGAATCGGAGATCAGCCTGCCCAAAACCGTGGCGATGTGGATCAGTTCGTTTTTCTCAACCGGATGGGCAAATTTTGAGATCTTATAGCCGATAAGAAGTTTTTCGCCCCGCTCGAGCAATTTATCCGCGGCTTTTGGGTTTTTTAAGCTGACGAGAGCGGACATCGCCGATACGCGGACGCGCAGATCAGCGTCCGCGGTTGCGCTTTTGATGAGCAGATCGAATGCTTTAACGTCAGCGGCCGAACCGAGCGCCCGGGCCGCGTTCGCTCGGGCCATCGGGTCGAGATCCGACGCGAGTATCTTTTCGAGTGCCTGGTTCGCCTGGTTCGAGCGAAGCCGGGCCAGCGAATTTGCGGCATCGGCTCGGACGCGGCCGTCGAGACTCTTTAGAAATTCGGCGGTGAGAAAATCGGTGTCATCGGGACGACGCCGTTTCGGGTCAATAGGCGTCGCTCGTGCGGCGGCGGTCAGGCCGAGAAGCACGGTGTCGCGGTTGGCTTTTCCCTTCGGGCGGCTCTGCTCGTCAAGCGTTTTTAATATCGCTTCGCCGAGGCTCTTTACTTCCGGGGATTTCGGATTACCTGCGGCGATCTTGCCGGCCGCTTCGGCGGCGCGGGCACGAACTGCGACGGGCGTCGTTGGATCATTCAAAGCCATTAAGATGGCGTCGGCGGCTTTGATCGATTCGATCTCGCCTAAGGCGAATGCTGCCATCGCACGGACGGCGCTCGATTTGTCGCCGGTCAATAATGCGGCCAATCCCGCGACAGCTTTCTCGTCGCCAATGCGGCCGGCGGCCAGCGCGGCGCGTTTACGGACAGCCGGAACGGGTGAATGGAAGAGATCTTCGAGTGCCTTGTCATAACCGCGAGCGTCCTCGGCCTTAACGATCTTCTGAAGTATATCTGTCGGGACCTGCGCCGCGGCCAGCGAAGTGCAAAGAAAGATAAACGTCGCGGCAGTTAGTATTTTTTTCATAGAAAACGAACGGCCTTTGTCTTTAGCGAAGCGAACGCGACAGTGAGACCTTCACAATCAATTGTGTGCCAGTTACCAGTTGTTGAGCAAATTCTTAATGTGTTTTGAGGGTTCCGGCACGCGGAACCGAGACTGGGGCTTTATCAGCCTTCGGCTTCGGCGAATTTGCTGGTGGCGGTTTCCTCGGCTTCTTTTATCTTTGCCAGATTCTGGATCTCGATCTCGTTTAGCTGATCGTCCACAAATTCTGGATTTGCCTTATACCACGACTGCGTTTCAAAGTACTTCTGCAGCTTAACGTCCTTGAACACGCGGCCGTGACGAGCGTAGATCTCGTTTCTCAGCACACGCAGGTCCTCGGCAAAAAGAGCGCCGATCGTGTCGTCGGTGACAGCGTTGGTCGAAAACCACTCGCGTATCTTTGCCTCACGCACCGCGAGTAGTTCGACGTTTTTTTGTTCGACGACATTTAGCTTTATCGCTTTTTGATTTTTCGCCGGCTTATACCAATCGCGCCAGTTAAAGTAATCGCGAATGCCGGGCGCATCAAATTTCTTGCCGTGACGCGCGTAAAATTCCTCACGCAGTATCCGCAGATCAAGCAGGCTGAGGCCGGCGAGTTTGTCTTCGGTCAGCAGCACGTTTTGAAAATTGTCCATGTCGCCGATCGAGATCGCGGTTTTTCGGTTCTTATCTTTTTCGGTGATCAGCCGTTCAATATTTTTTCGTTCGATCTCGGTCAGAATGGTCGGGTCGTAAGCCGCATTTGCCTTATACCAATATCGCTCGTCAAAATATTTTTGCAGCCATTGCTCGCTGAAAGTTTTGCCGTGGATCGCTTCGATCTCAGCGATAAGAATGGTCAACTCAGCCCCGGTGTAATCTCGCAGATTGTCGTCGGTGATAGGTTTTGCCTTCCAAATACGCATATCGCCGGGCTCGACGAAAGGATGTTTTTCGGCCTCGGCTAGGCGTATGAGATCAAGATTTGCCTTCTCGACCTGCGTCAGGATCCCATTTCTAAAATTATTATTCGGCTTATACCATGGCTGCTTATCGAGGTAATCCTGGATCGATCGCTCCTTAAAAATACGCCCCCGCTTCCCAAATACAATCCCGCGAAGCAGTGCAAAATCGTTGGCATTCTCGTCTTCTTTTAACCGGTCGAGCCGCGCTTTTGTCAGACGCGTTTTAGCAAAGTTAAAGCTCTGGAAATTATTTTTGTTAAACTCCCTCCAACGGCCGGCCCGCTCCGCAGGATCAAACTCCTGAGCTAAGGCGACGCCCGCGAACGTCAAAACGATCACCGATAAAAGCAGCATCTTTCGTGTCATCTCGATCCCTCCGAAAAAAGGCCGAATTCCAATAATTAAGATACAAGAAAATCCCCATTAAGGAAATGGAAAATAGTTTACACCGTTTCAACGATCTCAAAAGTCGTCGTGATCTCGGCTGTGGGCCTGACGGTGGCGGCGACGGAGCAGTATTTTGTATCGGACAACTCGACAGCGTCGGCAACGGCTTTTTCTGAAATGTTGCGGCCTTGCACGATATGGTGGATGTGAAACTTTATAAAGGCGCGTGGATGGTCCTCTTTTCGCTCGCCTGTTATTTCGACATTATAGTCCGTGACGTCCTGTCTTTTCTTTAGCAGGATCGAGATCACGTCGGCGGCTGTGCAGGCGGCGACTGAAACCAATAGCATCTCTAATGGTGAGGCGGCTGCGCGTCTATCTCCTTTAACATCAATAATTTGCGCATTTCCGCTCGGCGGTGTGCCTATAAAGAAGTCGTCGCCCGCGTATTTCACTGTCGCTTTGTAAGCATTGCCTGACATAATGTTCCCCCTATTTAAATGCGATTTTAGCATAGTCCGAGGGGTCTATACCGTGTGGTCGAACAACCAATGGCATGAAAAATGCTTCCTATAAGACGGGCGAAGTCGCGCCTAAACAAACGGACAGGTGACGAAATTATGAACAGGATCAAAAAGACTTTTTTGCTTTCATTGGTAGTAATGTCGATGCTGCTTGGCGTTGCAGGGTTCGCAGACGCTCAGCGGCGTAATGACCGCGAGATACGCGATTCGCTGCGGAGCCTCAGTTCAAAGATCGACGATTTTGAGCAAAACGCACGGTACCAGATGCAGAGCAGTTCCTCGAATAACGGCCAGGTGTCTGAGCTTTCGGACGCTGTCCGCACTTTGCGCGACCGCGTGCGCGAGTTTCAGGAAAATTTCGACCGCCGGCGTGAAAATCGCGACGACGTGAACCAACTGGTCAATGCTGCGCGGCCGATCAACGAGTTTTTGCGTGCAAATCCTCAGAACCGCCGTGTCGAAGATGACTGGACAGGCGTAAAGCGGCAGATCGAACGGCTTGGCACCAACTACGGCGTCACGCCGAACTGGACCGGCGATGAAGAT
>JBKJJR010000195.1:0-3810 GCA_046597835.1 Pyrinomonadaceae bacterium | reverse complement strand
CAAAAAAATCGTCTAGGGATGGTGCGCTTGCTTTTGTCGAACGCCGACGTTCTTTTGATGGACGAGCCGACAAACCATCTCGACGTCGATGCCGTCGAGTGGCTCGAGGAGTTTCTCAACGCCTACGAAAAAACCTACGTAGTAATCAGTCACGACCGCTATTTCCTTGACCGCACGACAAACCGTGTGATCGAGATCGATCGCGGCGTCGCCATCACATACAAGGGCAATTATTCCAAGTATCTCGAGGAGCGCGAACTCCGCCGCGAACAGCAGATACGCGAATACGAAAATCAGCAGCAATTGATCAACAAAACGCAGGAATTCATCCGCCGCAATCTCGAAGGGCAAAAAACGAAACAGGCAAAATCCCGTCGCACGCTGCTCGCCCGAATGGAACGTATCGAAGCTGTCACGAGCGAAAAGTCCGGCGGCAATTTCGGCCTCAGGCGTGTCGAACGCACCGGCAACAATGTTCTCACAGCCGAAGACCTGACGATCGGTTACGATAAAAAGGTACTCGCGAACAAATTGAATTTCTCGCTCCATCGCGGCGACGCGCTCGGCATCATCGGCGGCAACGGTACTGGCAAAACAACCCTCGTCAAGACGATCCTTGGCAATATCCGCGAGCTTGGCGGTAAGATCCATTGGGGAACCAAGGTCAACATTGGCTACTATTCCCAAAACCTAGAAGGATTAGAACCACGAAACGAGGTGATACAAGAACTAAGACGCGTCGCACCTATAGCCGACAATGGCACGTTACGCGGTTTTCTCGCAAAGTTTCTTTTCATGGGCGAGGACGTCTTCAAACCTGTCTCTGCTCTTTCAGGCGGCGAAAAGGGCAGGCTCGCTCTCGCCAAGCTGATCTATTCGCAGAAGAACGTTCTCGTACTCGACGAGCCCACTAACCATCTCGACATCCCGTCACGCGAATCGCTCGAGAACGCTCTCGAGGAATATGACGGAACGATTATAGCCGTCAGCCACGACCGCTTTTTCCTCGACAAGATCGCCAACCAAATGCTCTCGTTCGAATCCAACGGCACCGTACTAAACTACGACGGCAACTACACGGAATTCCACGACTGGAAGGTAGAAAAACTAACCGAACCGCAAAGCCGCAAAGCCGCTGTGTCAGAACCGGGAACAATTGGGACTGGGTTCTCACCTTCTCCAAAGGCACAAAGCTCAAAAGCGAATCACGTCTCAAAAAACCAGATCAACCAACTTACGAAACGGATCAAACAAATCGAGTCCGAGATCCCGACACTTGAATCGGAAGCGGCGAAACTGGCGCGGGATATCGCGGACCCGAATATCGCGTCTAATTACGCACGCCTTGCGGAAGTTACAGAGAAGCTCAATAATACCGAAGCGACGATCAAGTCGCTTTACGAGGAATGGGAAACGGCCGCCGGACAGCTCGCTTAATTAGATTTTCAAATAGCTGCGATCTATCTAGTCCTCAACTTCCTAAAACGACATAGCGTCGAAAAGCAGCGATCCCGAACTTTCTTTTGTTCGGTTCGCCAGTTTAAATACGCTACTTAAAGGCCTCGCGGGCTCGATCGCGCTGCATGCGAGTCGCGGCGAGATGCAGCCCTTTGCAAGTTCGGCGACAAATGAAAGTCCTAATTTCGTAAATTTTAGAGCATGGTTCGCGTTGTTACCGCTTTGTGAAAGGGTGTCGCTCGACGTGTGGATCCACGGATTATCGTTCCCTATCGGAGCCTCGAACGGGAACGAGGCCGGATAACTTTTGTTAGTCCAGGACGCATGATCCGAGCATGCATAACCGCAAGGCGAACTGTTTACAACGAGCGTCGGCTGATAGGCCGTGATCAAGTCGCGGACAAATTGATTCTGCGCCGCATTGGTGAAATCGTTAATCAGCACAACATCAAAACCCTGCGTGCCGCGGTAGTTGGTCATATCGAGCTGCATTACGCCGACGACATTTTTATTCGCAGTTCGATACGATGTCGCGATGGCATTCGAGCCGCGCAGGCCGATTTCCTCGGCAGCGTATGCCATGAATTGCACGGTTCTGGCCGGCCGGAAATTTTTCGCCATCATTACACGAATGATCTCCGTCAGGCACGCTATGCCCGATGCGTCGTCATCCGCACCCGGTGCAGACAGGGTCGACCCACTCTGGTTTATCGAATCCAGATGCGCACCCAAAACGACGATTTCGTCCGGAAGACTATTGCCGCGAATGCTTAAAATGACCGACGGCTGCGGCGAGACGCTCGACGGATGGGTAAAAAAATCTACCGAGATGCCTCTCCTGTTGCCGGCAAGCTGCAGCCATCGATCTTTGATCCAATTAGCAGATTCGAGTCCGCCCGGCTGGTTGTAGCGACGGTTGGGGAATGCAGCAAGGTCGATTATAGTCTGCCTGTTTTCCGTCTCCTGCACGGCAGATTGCAATGTGTTCACCGCGGCCTGATTGTCGATGGAATAGACAACGGTCGGAGTTTCCCGGCTGGCTGTTGCCATCCGTTCGACCCATGCGATGGCTTCCGTCTCGCTTGAATGTTCCACAAACCCTCCGCACTTATGAAAGAACTCATGCATTCCTCGCGAAAGGTCTTCCATTTGCTGATCGTCGAGCCGCAGGATGGCAATGCCGTCAACGATGCGTGCGACCCCGGCATTAAGCGGCCTCTCGTTATCAGTGACCTTGGATGCCGAAGCGACAGTGTTAAGTTCCGCCGCATCCACGCTCACCCAATGCTCGATGCCTCGCGCTTTCGTGTTATCCGCAATAAAGACGGTTACAATCGCCGCGCAAATAATCACGGCCACTAATAGTACAGGCTTGAAATAGTTCAACATCGTAATAATTACTCCCTTAATAGCTTCTCATTATAGCAGAATTCCACGAAAACTCACGGGCAAAAGACGGCGAGCAAGCCAGTTGCATTCGGAACCGCGGATCGTTGATCGCCGCATCATTAGATGACCGTATCACGTCGCTTTGTTGTGTCACAATTTGCTGCGGACTGTCCCAAAACGCGTGTCCCGCTGTCCCGAGTGTCCCAAAGTTTTTTTGACGTCGAACAAACTTCAGTTTGTTTGTTCTCGGCGTCAAACTGAAGTTTGACGGACACGATTTTTGCGCCGGTTGCATCACCCTTGTGCCACTAGTGGGTGGCGCAACGTAACTCACCATTTTTATTGGAGTTACGGCGAGTTTTTGCCCCTGTTTCGGGGTTTCCGAAAAAATGCGCCACATTGTGCCACAAAACCCGTAACGGTAATAGATAGCAGAGTTACCTTGAAACACCATGCCGGAACGCGGTGATCTCCGGTGGAACACGCCGGTGTCCAAAGTCCAAGGTTCAAAGTCCAAAGTTTGTTGTTCCCCATTCACCATTTTGCACTTAGGATTCTGCATTTCACACTGATCCCGCATCACGATAGTAAATTCTCAAACAAATTGAACTACCAACTTTCGCGATATGACCGAACTTTCGTGATATGACGCAACTTTCTCGATATGACGAGGTTTTCCGACGCCAGTCTTTTGATGACGATTCCTTTTTCGATGTGTTGTTCGACGATCTCTGCGACGTCCGAGATCGGGACTTGGGCGTAGAGCGTGGCGTCGGGGTGGACCATGACGGGGGTGCCGATGGAGCAGAAGCCGCACTCGGTGAGAAGCACGCTGCCCCGCGGATCGCGGCTCTTCGATTCCTTGCCGTGACGCAGGCCTTTTTCTGTTAATATTGAAATTATGGACTACCGAGACATTATTACCATCGAAGCGGGCAAGCGCGGCGGCAAACCGTGCGTGCG
>JBKJJR010000144.1:0-3942 GCA_046597835.1 Pyrinomonadaceae bacterium | reverse complement strand
TGTCAGCAGTAGCAGCACCGACCGTCGAATTGATCGTAACCGACAGCGCGGTAACCGAGATCAAGAAGTTTATGACCAGCGAGGACGATCTGCCGGAAACGGCGGGACTTCGCGTGCGCGTGGTACCTGGCGGTTGTTCGGGCTTTCAATACAGCCTGAACATCGAAGAAGAGTCGAAAATGGGCGATTTTGTGATGCACAAAGACGGCATCAGGCTTTTCGTCGATATGTTTTCGGCACAGTATCTGAACGGCATCACGGTTGACCATACGACGAATATGATGGGTTCGGGCTTTACGTTCGAGAATCCGAACGCGACCGGCGGCTGCGGCTGCGGCACGTCATTCTCAGCATAAATCACATGCGTAGGCCCGCACATAAGTAAGGGCGGTAGCGAATGTCGCGTGTTCCGCCCTTACTTACATGCGGGCTTTTGCATTTTTTATGGAACACTTACCCGATTGCGTCTGTCTTGTGGTATCACAAGGACAACGGAACGCTCGGGGTAAGCTGATGGCGGCTTTTCTATCGAAAGGTAGAAAAGCGCTCAGGCGGTCAGAGCACGCCTCATATTCCGTCTCAAACCCAGCAAACATCGGACTCTTGCATTAATTCCCAAAATTGTGCATAATAATGGTTGGTTAGTTTCGCGGTTTTAAATAAATTTACGTTTTAAGGTTGGTTTGATCGAAATTCCTGAGGATTTCGAAATTGATTGTTTTTTGTTATTTTTCGATCGGTGAGTGATTCACCATCTCCCGCAAGTTCCTTTCCGACAAATAAATAATTGGAGTTTTTAATTTGAATTTTTCTAATAAGATAGTCGGTCTCGTCGTGTGTGCTTTGTTTTCCGCCGTTTGTTTTTCAGGTTCGGCATCAGCGCAAACCCGTGACAAGGTCGTCAAGACCACGTCGAGCCAACCAACTAATAGGCCGGCTACGGTGGTCGTAACCGACAAAGTAGTACCGACCATAGTTTCCCGTCCGGTTCTCACAAATGAGATCCGCGTTGTAAAAGGCCCGAATGCGGCGTACGAACCGCCGCTGGTCAAGAAGACCGGTTCATCGATGGCTACGAGCCCTGCCGCGATGGCAGCAGGCGGAAAGACTGTTTACGGTTCATCCGCGAGCATGCGGCTTGGACAGGCTATTAACGCTCGATACGGCCTGCCGTATCATTACGGTTCAACCGGACCATATTCCTACGATTGTTCCGGTTTTGTATGGGCTGCCTTTCAGGAAGCGGGGATAAACTTTACACGTTCCAGCGCCGCAAGCCTCTGGAACCAATCGCAACCCGTCGAAGGCGACGAGCGTTTCAAGTTCGGTACATTAGTTTTCTTGAACGGCCTCGGCCACATCGGCATCGTCGCCAACGATAAGGGTTTTTATCACGCTTCGTCGAGTCATGGAATTACATATTCCACCTTTGAAGGTTACTGGGAAAATCGTGTCGTGGGATTTAGACGCCTGAATCCGGAGACGCCGGTTAAGTAATAAATTAAGATCATTAAAAATAAAAAGTCCGATCTTCATCGCGAACATCGGGCTTTTTATTTCTTTACTTTTCGTTTAACCAATAAACCCGGGCCGCAAATGCGGATCCTTGCATTCGAAGATCACCGCTATTTTATCAACGGCAACATACGCGACTTTTTCCTCTTCATCGCGCAGATAAAGAACACCGTTTTTCACATCGACCACATCCCCGCGAAACGCTGCGTTGGTTCCACACGTAACATCGATCTTTTTGCCGAGCAGCTGTTTTAATAACTCTTCCATAACGTCTCGTTCATTATATCAAAACCGTCCGTGCATCGCCGCCGCCCGGCCCGACATGACCCATTTACTTGGTTTTGAGCCATTGCCAATCGCGGCCGTTTGTTTTTTTGAATACGCAAGGGCCGCCGCTATCATCGCCATATCACGATCAACCTCACTTGAAACCAAAGGCTTTTTCCTTTCGTTGAACCGCGGAATAAATCCCGTATCCAGTTTGCCCGCGATAAACTCTTCGTCATCCATTATCTCGCGAAAAAACGGCAGGGTTGTTTTGATCCCGCCGATCTCATATTCCATCAACGCCCGCCGCATACGATCTATCGCTTCTGCGCGATCTTTGCCAAACACAGCAAACTTCGAGATCATCGGGTCGTAATAGATCGACACTTCAGCCCCCTCATAGACGCCTCCGTCATCACGAACGCCCGGGCCTTGCGGCAAACGAAGTCGGGTGATCCTTCCCGGCGATGGCAGAAAATTATTATCAGGATCTTCGGCATACACGCGGCACTCGATAGCATGGCCTTTTAGCACAACGTCTTCCTGCGTAAATGAAAGCTCCTCACCCCACGCGACGCGGATCTGTTCGCGGACGAGATCGATCCCTGTAACAAGTTCAGTCACCGGATGCTCAACCTGAAGCCGTGTATTCATCTCAAGAAAATAAAACGAGCGGTCGACATCAGAGACAAGAAATTCAACAGTTCCCGCACCAACGTAATCCACCGCTTTTGCGACCTTCACCGCACACGCGCCCATTTCCGCTCGCAGTTCCGCTGAATTTATCGGCGACGGAGCTTCTTCGATCACCTTCTGATGCCGACGCTGGATCGAACATTCGCGTTCGCCGAGATGAACGTGATTGCCGTGCTTATCCGAAAAAATTTGTATCTCGATATGACGCGGCCGGACTACGGCTTTTTCAATATACACCTCATCGTCGCCAAAGCTGGCAAGGGCCTCTGACTGTGACGCATCCAACGCATTTTTAAGCTCGCCCTCGTCCATCACAAGCCGCATTCCTTTTCCGCCGCCGCCCGCCGACGCCTTTAGCATGATTGGATAGCCAAATTTTGCCGCCGTGACCGTGGCATCTTCATACGAAGTCAACGGTTCGGTCGTGCCCGGAACGACCGGAACGCCGGCTTCGATAGCGATCCTGCGGGCGGACATTTTGCCCCCCATGGATTCCATCACTTCCGGCGGAGGGCCGATAAACGTGATGCCTGCCTTTGTCACTTCGCGGACAAATTCAGCATTCTCCGACAAAAAGCCATAACCCGGATGTATAGCTTCTGCTCCCGATCTTTTTGCGACATCAATGATCTTGTCCCAGCGAAGATAGCTTTCGCTCGAAGGCGGCGCTCCGATGTGAAATGCTTCGTCCGCCATCCGAACATGCATAGAGTCTTTATCCGCATCCGAATAAACGGCAACTGTCGGGATCTTCATTTCGCGACATGCACGGATTACCCGGCAAGCGATCTCCCCACGGTTAGCAATGAGAATTTTTTTGAACATTATTCCAGAATGGAGTTTCCCTGATTTCTCTGATCGTATCTTATTCCAACCCTTGCTCCGGGCGCATATTTGACTCGATCCCCCCGCTGTTCTTCCGTCAGAACATCAGACGATTCTAAATCCACACCGTTTAGAGTGTATGAGTATATTGCGACCTCATCGCCCGCGTCGTTTATTTCCGTGTCGAGTATCGTTCCGTCAGTTATTCGTCCATTGGCGAGCAGCAAGCGGCGGCGAGCATCCGGGTCGACCGCCTTCCTTCGCAATATTTTGTCGATGATTCCCATTTTGCTAATCGAGGATAAGTGGCGGCTTTTCGTATTTCGCACGCAATTTATTGACGGCGGCAAGCACTGTCGGCCGTGAAATTATCTTTGCCTCGATAGGCCGCTTGCCCGGAATATCAAGCATTATCAAGCCGAGAAGGATAGTCAAAATTCCCTGTCCCGGCACTCCCGGCAGCGATAGGATGATGCCTAAAACGATCAGAACTAATCCGAGAATATTTTTCAATATAACCGCGCTCCAGCGAACGAGCCACGGACTGTTGGGCAAAAAATCCTGTTTATAGTGCGTGCTGAAATAGTTTTCCGGTATCTTTACCATGACGACGGCGATCGCGGCAAAGCTCAGAACGAG
>JBKJJR010000077.1:0-2772 GCA_046597835.1 Pyrinomonadaceae bacterium | reverse complement strand
ATTTATGAAAACAAGGTCGGCGACACCGCCTTTTACGATCCCGAAACGCTCGCGCTCATTCATTACAAAAAGCACCGTTATTTTCTGATAAACACGCTGCCACATTTTGATGAATTTGCGACCGGGCGAAAGGCGTTTCGTAATCAGGAAGGAACCTGGAGAGACGCGGAGGATGGGCATCTACACGGCGGCTCGATCACTGAAGGCTCGGTAGACTCCACTTTAGCCGTCGCGTTTGAACTCGATGCTAACGGAACATATGAGTTTTATTATTGGATCACTGCCGGAACCAGCCATCACCATGCAAAGATCGCTAATCGCCACGTCCTTGAAAATAGTCCGTCCGTGTATTTTGAGAAAAGCACATTGCGCTGGAATAACTGGCTGAGCAAAAATCGCATCGATTTGAGTTCGTTGCCGGAAGCCGTCGCCAATCTTTATCGTCGCAGCCTGTTGATCATCCGAACACAGATCGACAACGGTGGAGCGATCATTGCCGCGAATGATCACGATGTGACCGATCGGGCCACGGATCATTACAGCTACCTCTGGCCGCGCGACGGCGCCTTTGTCGCGAACGCACTCGACGGTGCCGGATATAGTGATCTGTCGCGTGCATTTTTTGTGTTATGTCAGAAGATAGTCGATGAACGCGGTTACTTCCATCAAAAATATAATCCGGACGGAACGTTAGGTTCAGGATGGCATGCGTATTGGGACAAAAGTCTCAAACGTAAGCTGCTGCCCATACAAGAAGATGAGACCGCCCTTGTGCTTTGGGCACTGTGGGAACATTATGCCTTAGATCCCGATAAAGATTTTGTTAAGGGCCTTTACACTTACCTGATAATTAAATGTGCAGATTTTCTCGTTGCCTTTCGGGATTCCAAGACGGGGCTGCCGCTTCCCAGTTGGAATCTCTGGGAAGATCGCCGCGGGGTTCATACTTTTACTTGCTCCACAGTTGTTGCGGGGCTTCGCGCGGCGGCCAATTTCGCTGATCTGTTCGGCGAAAATGATAAGGCCGAGATTTATCGGACAGCGGCGGACGAGATCGTCGAGGCAATGCGTGAACATCTATACAGCCGCGACCTCGGGCGATTTTTACGGTCGCTGCTGGTAACGAGCGACGATTCCCTCGTTCCCGATTCGACGATTGATGCCTCTCTTTTTGGCGTGTTTTATTTTGGATGTTTCGACGCGGAGGATAAAATGGTCGCGAGGACGATGAAGGCCGTCGAGGAACACCTGACAAACAAAACTCAATTTACCGGCATCGCAAGGTTTGAGAACGATGGCTATATGCGCGTTTCGGACAAAATTATGGGCAACTCATGGTTCATCTGCACGCTTTGGTTGGCCGAGTATTATATAGCCAAAGCTAAAACCGTACACGATCTTGCGCGGGCTCTTCAGACACTTCAATGGACGGTTGACCGGGCTTTACCGTCGGGCGTTTTGGCAGAACAAGTCGATCCGCTTACCGGCGAAGAGCTGTCAGTCTCGCCGCTCACGTGGTCGCATTCTACCTTTGTTGCGACGGTTCATAGCTACCTTACGAAACTGGAAGCGATCAGCGGCTAGGAACTTCCCTCTTCGTCTCGGTGCACCTTTTGCGTTAAAATCTAACCAATGCGAAAAGCCAAAATATTAGCTACGCTCGGCCCGGCGTCGAATGACCGGGCGATCATAACAGAAATGCTGCGCTCCGGCCTCAATGCCGTGCGGATCAACATGTCGCACGGCAACACGGACGAACATGCTGGAACTATCAGGCTTGCCCGTGAATCTGCCGCCGCGCTTAATTTACCGCTATCGGTTTTGATCGATCTTTCAGGCCCCAAGATCCGAACGCGAACATTAAAAGACGGCCTGCCGGTAATCCTCAAGGAAGGACAGAGTTTTACTATAACGACGCGGGAAATTGTCGGAAACCAAAACGAAGTCTCGACTAATTTCGACCATCTTCCCGATGCGGTTGAGGCTGGTACGCGCATTTTGATCGACGATGGGGCGATCGAGCTTGTTGTCGAGTCGGAAAGCGTGACCGAGGTCGTCTGCCGTGTTGTGACCGGCGGTCTGCTGGGCGAACGCAAAGGGATCAACCTGCCAAATTCACCGTTGCCTATTCCTTCGATGACTGAAAAGGACCACGCTGATCTGATCTGGGCAATGGAACAGAATGTCGATTATGTCGCCCTTTCATTTGTCCGAACTGCCGATGATTGTAAACAGGTCAAGGACATCATCAAGAAGCTCAATAAACGTAAGCTCGGCCGTGCTCTGCTGGTCGCAAAGATCGAAAAGGCCGAAGCGATACAGAATCTGGACGCGATCATCGAGGCAACCGACGGCGTGATGGTCGCACGCGGCGATCTCGGCGTCGAAACTAGTGTCGAACTCGTGCCCGTTTATCAAAAACGGATCATCGAAAAGGCTGTCGCAAACGATAAGTTTGTTATCACTGCAACGCAGATGCTGCAATCGATGATCGAAAATCCGTACCCGACGAGGGCCGAGGCTTCGGACGTGGCGAACGCCGTGTGGGAAGGTACCGACGCCGTTATGCTGTCAGCGGAAACCGCAAGCGGAAGGCATCCGGTCGAAGCGATCAAGACAATGGCTCGGATCATTGATTCCGCCGAAACCATTGAAGTTGCGCAGTTGAGAAAGCCAGTAAAATTTAATCAGCCTCCTTCTGCTCGGACAAGCCAAGCTCTCTGCAAAGCCGCTGCAGCCGCCGCCAAAGAGATGAACACCGAAAAGGTGGCC
>JBKJJR010000052.1:0-5930 GCA_046597835.1 Pyrinomonadaceae bacterium | reverse complement strand
CAGTTATCGTATGCCGACCAGTAATACCCGGAAAACCACGTCATATTCGGAAAGTTGCGTCATATCCCGAAAGTTCGGCCATAACGGGAAAATTGGTATTTCAATTTGTCTTGGAATTCGTTAGCCTGATGCGGGATTATTGCAAAAACTGCAATAGCGGCTATTTGATAAACAGAAAGCGGTAAGCGGTCAGCAGTCGGCAATCGGCAGAAAAACAGACTCTGGATCTTCAACTTTGAACCTTGCGCCTGGAACTTTGACCTTAACCGTGTTCCACCCAACATCTCCCTACTCTGAGCTTGTGGATCGGCTTAATTCATCTCTTTATTGGGGTTACGGATTTTGTGGCAAAATGTGGCGCACATTTTTTCCAAACCGCCGGCGCAAGGCGAAAATGCAGCCGTAAGCCTAATCATTGCAGCATTTATTTTGTACCACTCGGGGGTGGTACAAGGGTGGTACAAGCGGTACAAAAAGTGTTTGGGCGACGGACACATTTGTCAGAAACGGGAGCTATAGCGACTGGGTTTTTGGCTATACGTCGAATCCGACAAAAATCGGTTCGGTGATCAGCGTTATGCCAAATTTTGCTTTGACGGCAGTTTGGATCTCGTTTCTGAGCGACAGCATTTCGCCAGCCGAGGCGTCGCCGCGATTGATAAGTGCGAGGGTGTGTTTGGTCGAGATTCCGGCGTTTCCGAGTGCAAAACCTTTTCTAAAACCGGCGTTCTCGATCAGCCAGGCGGCAGGAATTTTCACCTTTTCGCCAAGATCGAATGACGGAACGTGTTCAAAACCTTTGCGGATCTCGTTCAGTTTTTCTCGCTCGACAACGGGATTTTTGAAGAACGAACCGGCGCTTTTTGAATTAGGGTCCGTCGCGTCAATGACCATTGATTTCGAACGCCGAATTGCCAAAACGGCTTCGCGAGTTTCGTGCAACGTCGGTTGCCGGCCTTTGAAATGCTCGATCAGGTCTTTGTAAACGATCTTTGCCACGCCATCACTCCGAAGGGCAAAAGTAACGCTCACAACAATGTAGCGGTCGCGCGTCGTTGAATTAAAAATACTTGTTCTGTAGGTAAAGCCGCACTCGCTATTTGACAACCTAACAAACTCTCGCGTCCGGCGGTCGAAACATCGCACTGCAATGATCGTCTCGGAAACTTCCTGGCCGTATGCTCCGACATTCTGCACCGGCGTGCCGCCGACAAAGCCAGGAATGCCGCTCAAACATTCAACGCCGGCGAGATCATTTTGGACGCAGTAGTCGACGAATTCGTCCCAGTTTTCACCTGCGGCAACCGTAAGAGTTTCGTCTTCAGACGTGATTCCTTTCAAAGCGACCTGCAGCACAAGGCCATCAAAACCTTTGTCGGAAATAAGGACGTTACTTCCGCCGCCGAGGACAAACAATTTGAGGTGTTCCTTTTCGGCAAGATCAAAAGCTTCGGCAATTTGATCTTCAGTTTTGGCAACGACAAAGAAACGAGCATTGCCGCCGATATTTAGCGTTGTCAGCGGTGCAAGCGGGACGTTTTGCTGAAGATCGATCACTTGAGCTTGAAGCCTGAGAGCTTGATCTCCTGCTCGAGTTTTCCGGCGGCGCTGTCGGCTTTCTTTTGTTTGAGCTGATCGAGGATCTTGTTCGCTTCCTTCAAATTCTTGCGTTTGACCTCAAGGCTGCCTAGGGCGGACAGTGCGTCGATATTGTTCGGGTCCTTATCCACCGAAGCTCGAAACGCCGCGGCCGCATTGTCGTTCTCACCTAACATAAAATACGCAGCTCCAAGCGCGTATCTCGTAAACGATGAATCAGACTTCTCCATGACCTTTTTGAAAGTCTCAATAGCACCGCGAAAATCGCCGAGGTCGTTCTGCACGACGCCGAAATTTTGCAGCGCATTGTCGATGAAAGTAGGGTTAGCGTCGATCGCTTTTTGCAGTGCGGCCTTTGCGAGTTGGAGCTTGGCCTGCTGCTCTACAGCCATTCTATTACTTCGATCTACGCGCGATGCGTTGAAGTATGCCCAGCCGAGATTTGTATAGTCGATCGGCTTGCCGCCGAGATCAACCGCTTTTTCGAGCGACTTGATCGCCGAAGGCCATTGGCACGGAATAAACTTCGCCTGATTGAGAGGGCACTGCATGCCGAGCGCATAGCCGGCCTTACTGTAAAGATCGGCGGCCGTGTCCTTGTTAAAATCTGCGTTGCGCATCAACAGGGTAGCGGCGAGTTTGAAATTACCGTCGGCGTCATTGAAATTGCCGAGCTTCAAATTGGCGTCGCCGAGACCCGCCATAGTTTGCCAGTTGTCGTTTTTGAGTCGCTTTGCATTGGTAAATGCCTCAACGGATCCAGCGTAATTTCCAACGTCGTATTGCGCTCCGCCGAGACCGACCCAGGCATCGAAATAGTCCTTTTTAAGGGCGACCGCATTTTGATATTCAGCAACGGCTTCGCCCGAACGATTGAGTGCCTCAAGAACTTCGCCGGCACGGTAAAATGCTTCGGCATAATTCGGATCGATAGCGCGTGCCTTCTGAAATGCCTGCAAGGCTTCTTCACTGCGGCCTTGTTTCGCTCTTACGAGGCCAAAAAAGTACTGCGTTTCGGCTCTTTCAGGCGATGCAGCAAGGGCTTTCGTCAATATCTCATCCGCCTTTGCGATCTCACCGGTTTGAAAATAGAGGATGCCGAGCGGAACATAGATTTCCGTCAGTTTCGGATCATTTTCGAGCGACTTTTGATAACTAGAGATGGCATCGCCTGTCTGACCAAGCTCGCTGTAGACCTCGCCGATGCCGAAATATGCGGCTGAATTCTTTGGGTTATTGGCAAGTGCTTCGGTAAAGAGTGGCTGTGCTTCCTTCGGCAGGTTCTTCTCGAGTTTGTCATTACCCTTGAGTGCGAGCGCCTCGCTATAGCCCAACTTCGCGGCCGTATTCTTTGGATCAAGCGTCATCGCCTCGCGCAGAATATCGATAGCGTTTTCAAAATCATTTTGTTGAATATAGTATTCGCCCACACCGGCCAACACCTTCGAGCCCAGGGCCGGCGGAAGACTCTTGATACGCGGCACGTTGTCAGGTGTCACTACCTTTTCCCGTCCGGGTCTGGGATTTGTGCGGGCGATCGTTTCGTATTGCTTCTTAATTCGCGTAACCGTCTGCAATCGCGCCGCCTGCGTCCGAACCGGCTTAGCCGTCACCACCCGTTTTGCCGCGCTCTGAGAATTGCGAAACACAAACACGCTCGATCCGCTGGCGATGCTGCTATATGACACGAGGTCCTGCCCGCTTGCCGCTAGCGGCGTCAGCCAAAACACCGTAATAAGAGCCGCTGAGATTACTTTCTGAAACTGGCGGATATTAGTGAACATTCATTTTCCTCAGGGCAAAAACCCGTATGGCTATATCATTATAATAAACGAGGCGTTTGATAGCTAAATATAATGTCCCGTGGACCGGAATAATTTACTGTTCGCCGTTCACTATTAGTTATTCACTAACATTCCCGCCTCTGACTTTCAGCATCAGCCGCCGCATCAAACCGAATGGAAACCGGTTCGCGAATCTCCGGTAATGATCGTTGTTCTGCAAAGCAAACAAATAGCTGTGATAATTGTCTCTAAGCCTTTCGGCTATGGCCGCGTTTTTGTGAAGCGGAAAATTGCCGATCTCGATGACAAACACAATATGCGGCAGAACATATGCCTTGAAATCAAAGCCGTTGTTCTCTAAATATTTTATACAATCCGCGATGCCATTGTAAGTTATTTGTGCATCGTGAAAGACTATCGCTCCGCGGTCATCGAGCACCCGTAGGCAAAACTTGAAATCCGAAACTACTGCAGCATCTGTATGTTCGCCGTCGATAAAACACAACTGTATTTTGTCCGCGATCTCGCCCGAATCGATCGTTCTCGAATCGCCGTCGATGGTCGTGATCTTTTCCCGGTTCTCGGAAACCTTTGCCAGCGTCTCCATCATCCGCGCCGTCGAATTATTCTGATACACAAAATCAAAACCGCGTTCGTCCGGCTGAGACAAGGGCCGTTTGTCTATCGAATAAATTCGCCGACATTTATTATCGAGCAAATGCGGCTGAATGCTACCGCCAAGGTACGAGCCGATCTCGAGATAATTGTACTCATCCGCCGACTCGCGGACAGCAAGCTCGACAGCAAGCAGCGATTGCTTGTCTTCATCCGTCGATTGGCTCGGGATCTTCTCAAAAAGCCTCAGGTCCAGATTTTGGATAGCGTTCTCAAAATCACTCATAAGTAAGTTAGGCAAGGATGATAATACCATATTGGCCCACCCAAGATGGCTCACCCACTAGCGTTGTTCCGGGTTTGTATTATGAAAGACAGAAAGCGGCAGAAAGGTCTAGTTTAATAGTTTTTGAGGCTAAGAACCCAGTTAAAAATAAATTATTCACAAAGGGCAAAAGGAGAAATTATGAACGCAATCGAACTATTGAAAGACGATCACGACAGAGTTGATAAATTATTTCAGCAATTTAAGGCCGACGAGGAAGGCAATCATACCGAACTAGCGCAGCAGATATCAGAGGAACTAGAAGCCCACACCCACATTGAGGAGACCATCTTTTATCCCAGACTCCTCGCAGAAGGAGACGACGAGCTAAAGGCCATCGTCCGAGAGGGCATCGAGGAGCACCGTCAGGTCAAAATGTTTTTACGCGAATTCGAGGGGCTTGTCGAGGGCAGCGAAAAGCTTAATGCCAAGCTCAAGGTGGTCATCGAGGATGTGGAACACCATGTTAAGGAAGAAGAAGATGAAATGTTCCCGCAGGTCGAGGCGCAGTTTGACGAAGCGGTGCTTGAAGAGCTCGGAATGGAAATGGAAAAGGAAAAGCAGAGTTTCATGAAAGGCTCGGCCGCATCAGGCCGATAAAGGCTCAATCATGGAGTCGCGGCCGGAATAATTCTCCTTCGCAACCGGCGCACATGGATGCCGTAGAGCTAGCTGCCTGCGGCATTTTCTTTTATCCGGCTGCTGCCGATCAAATATTAGTTAGCGGGATCTGCAGAAGAATCGTGGTGCCGCTTCCCGGTGTGGCTTCGATCTCGAGACTGCCGCCGATCAGGGCGGCGCGTTCGCGCATGGCGATCAGGCCGAATCCGCCGCCATCGCGTTTGTGAGATCCATTACCGACATCCCAGTTTCCGTCACCATCATCCTCGACGGCGAGACGCAGATCGCCATTCACATGGTCGAGCACGACGCCGATGCTCTTTGCGTTTGCGTGTTTTACGATATTGTTCATCGCTTCCTGGACAATGCGAAAGATATTCGTCTCGACATCGGGTGTGAGGGCGGGCAGATTGGCCGGCGCGTGGAGGTCAAATTTGATATTGTGGATGGCGGAGCATTCAGCGCCGAGACGGCGGAGCGATTTCGCGAGGCCTTCGGCGGCGATCTCGGGCGGGCGCAGCTGCCAGGCGATGTTGCTGACCTCGCCGTCGAGCTTTTCCATTTGAGTGCAGGCGACTTTGACCTCTGCGATCATTTGGGGCATGTCGAGATCGGCGTGGCAGAGGCGTTCGAGGGCAAACCGCACTCCGGTCACTTCCTGGCCGAGATGATCGTGCAGGTCGCGGGAGATGCGCTTGCGTTCGGCTTCCTGGGTATCGGCGATACGCTGCTGGATCTGGTTCTTGGTAAAAGCCGTTAAGGCGTCGAGGCTCACTTTCTCGCTCTCCGTGACCTTTTTGGCGGTCCACCAGAGGACGCTGGTGAGCAGAATCGTCTCAAAGACGACCATTATTGCTGAGCTGAACGAGGGATCATAAAAGCCCGCCTTGATCCCGGACAAAAGCAGCCAGGTAAATATGTAAACGACGACGAGGAGCAGCGGCAGCGAGCGTCTGAGCATTACTCCGCCGCCGTTTCTGCTGAGC
>JBKJJR010000004.1:0-6673 GCA_046597835.1 Pyrinomonadaceae bacterium | reverse complement strand
CGGCAACTGCTCGCCGAGTTTTTGCTCGATACCAACTGTTCTTAGCGTATCGGGCAATCCGGTAGTCGCCGCAAATTCCGCCGGATCGTATGTTTTAGGTGAATAAAGCGGCGAATTGTAATGCTCGTTTTTTTGAGCAAAGGAGCTTGTAACAAATATTGAAAAACTAAAAACTAAAAGTGAATACAAGAGGGCGAAGCGACGCACATAACACGGCAGCCCGAACGCTACGAAATTTTTAGTTTTTAGCTTTTCCCTGTTCACTATCTTATCTACGCTTTTCGGATGCGACTCGTCCCGAACTCGAATCAGAAACGAACGATCTCGAATCTGCCAGGAGCTTCTCTGTCTCCGCCCCCGATCCAACTTTCACGCTTGCCAAAAACTTTTCCTTTCCCGTCTGCACCGGCATGATGCTCACAACCCCAGTCTTTTTGTCTTTTTGCCCGTGCTCCAATAAGTCTGCCCATTGCTTTTTCAACTCGATGTACTCGGAGGCGGGCGGCTGCAATTCCATATTCACCCAACCCTTTTCAGACTCGACCCCAAAACCCGGAGCTAGCTGCAGCCGCGGTTCTGGCGGCAGTTGTTCTCTGTCTGACATCAACATCGGATTTTGCGGATCGGCATTCTCTTTTGCGTTGTCCTTCAACGCTCCGAGGAAGGCCCACATTAAGCCGAACGTGATAACAATCAACGCGACCAACCCAATCGCAAAGCCCATGATGCCCTTTAGCCCGATCTCATTTTCCTCGTGGGCTTTGTCCAGGCTGACCGTCTCGTTACTGTGTTTTGCTGAAGACATATTAATTTCAGTGCCCCCTTCCATGTTCGATCGCTTCTGAAAGATACGGATCCTTAACGGGCACCATCGGACGTTTAGCCAGTTCGCCAAAAAACCACCACAACCAGATCCCGCCGACCGCGATCGGTGCCACAAGATCGAGCCAGTGCACATAGAACGCGCCCTGCTCGATTCCGCCGGGCAGAACTCGATCGCTCGGACCGATAAGGTAAAACATATCAACGACGCGCATTACAAGGATAAAGATCGCCAGCGTCGCAAGCCACCTTGCCTTTCGCTTAAAGTCCTGTTGTAGCAACACGAGAAACGGGAACGCAAAATGAAAGGCTATAAGCCCTATGCCAACGTAACCCCAGCCCCCTTTCATACGTGTCAGCCACCAGCCGGTCTCTTCGGGCAGATTTCCAGCCCAAATGATCAAAAATTGCGAGAAATTGAAATACGCCCAAACCATCGTCAGGGCAAGCATCAATTTTCCGAGATCGTGAAAATGACGTTTCCCAACCACGCGATCCATAGGCGCTTTATCCGATAAAAACGCGAGAACCGCAACAACAAAACAAAAACAGCTTAGTGCCCAACCGGCCACGAAAAGAAGTCCCCAGATCGTCGAGAACCAGTGAGCGTCTAATGTCAGCATCCAGTCGACCGCCGCAAAGGTCACAACGAGCGAATAGATCACCATCACGGGGCCGGAAAATCGCGACATTCGCTCAAGAACGAGCCGCGATTCCTCGACAGTAGTTGTTTGATCCTGTTGGGCCGACCACTTGTTGAGCAGGTAAACCATAAGGCCCCAAACGGCAAAATAGATCGCTGAGCGCACGATCCAGAACCACGGCGTCATATAAATGCCGCGATGAGCCATGACGGGATCGCTCGCCGGTAAATGGGTCCACTCATAAAAATTTCGTGTCCAAACGCCGATCGCAAGCGGAATAAACATCAAAATAATCAACGGCAACGTCCGCGACCCAGCCTCAAGCATCCGGCGTATCACGACGCCCCAGGCTCCGCCGGTCAGATATTGCAGCATCAAAACGCCGAGACACCCGATGGCGATTCCACCCCAGAAAATGAATCCTAAAAGCCATGAACGCAAAGCCTGTTCAGTATTGAAATACGCCCCGACCGCCCAAATGATCAACGCGATGCCGCCGACGCCAAGTGCGAGCGTTCTCAGTCGGTCCAGCTCTTTCGGGGCAGAATAATTGCCGAGATCAGCCATTTATGGTTGCCCTCCGTGCGTAGTCGGGTTTTCGCCCGGCTTGTGCGGCCCAGCGTCTGTTTTTGATTCTAGTTTCAGATTTTGTTCCGGGGTTTGGCTCACCTGTAGAGCCCGGATATACGCAGCTATTGCCCAGCGATCTGCCGGCTGAATCTGATAGGCGTAACTGTTCATCTTTCCCCAGCCGTTTGTCATCACATCGAAGAAATGGCCGACGGGCGCGTTTCGCAGCCGGTCATCGTGATAGGTCGGCGGCTTTGGAAATCCGCGTCGAACTACCATGCCGTCACCGTTTCCAACCGGGCCATGGCAAACGATGCAGTGAATGTTATATCTATCCTGGCCGCGATCGACCAGCTCTTTCGTCACCGGGACGGGAAATTCGTCAATGTCATTCGGGAAGCTGGAAACAAGCGTATTGCCCGACGCATCGGTCGTCGTCGCGACCGGGGCATTCACGTTCGGATCGTCGATCTTCCCGGTGTAAAAGCCTTTGTTATCACGCAGCTGTCCGCGTGCAACGGTCCCCTCAGGCATGTCACGTGAAGCCCTCTTGTCGCTAAAAAACTCGCTCTTTTTATAAGCCTTATACCGCGGCTGATCCTGCATATCGAAACGAACGCCGCAAGCAGAAGTGAGAATACAGAAGACAGAGATCAGCAGAAAGCCCAAACGGACAAATCCACCCTGATCGTGACTTCTGACTTCCGACTTCCGACTTCTATTCTTCGACATCAAAAACCTCCTGACCGCCAAGACTTTCCATAAAACTTCGGGTTTTCTCGTAATCGTAAAGCGGATCAGCGGATTCGATAATAAGAAAGAATTTTTCACGGGTAGCCAAAGCAAATCTCGGCACATTGAACACCGGATGATACGGCGACGGCAGCCCATTCAAAAACAGCATTCCAAAAACCGCCGTAAATGCCGAGAAAAGGATCGTCAACTCGTATGCGGCCGGGATAAATGCCGGAAGGCTGAAATGCGGCCGGCCGCCTACGATTATCGGCCACTCAAACACATGCACAAAATACTGAAGCCCGATACCGGCCATCAGCCCCGTGATGCCGCCGGCAAATATCAAATACGGCAAAATGCTGCGCTTGATCCCAAGCGCCTCGTCGATCTCATGAAGCGGGAACGGCGAAAAAGCGTCAGTCTTGGTATAACCGCCGTCGCGTATCTTGCGCGCGGCATCAACCAGCTCGGTCGCCGTGTTGAATTCAGCCATTATCCCGTGAAGATGTTCCTTCATACTTGCCTACTGCTTTTGCAAACCCGTTTTCGTTATTATCGAGGCCTCTTGATACTCCTCGTAATCAGTATTTATTTCCCAAAGATCATTTTCCTTGTTATTCAAAATGTTCTCGGCTGCCATTAATCCCATGAGGATCGAATGGTCCTGATTGTTGTACTTAAAAGCTCCATATCGCCCGATCGGCATCAAATTCTTTACCGTTTTCAAGTAATTCTCGATCGGCTCCAAAACTTCTCTATAGCCTCTCGAATATATCGGATAGCACCGGTTGATCCTGTAAACCTTGCCGTCCAATATCTGTGCATCAGCGATCAATCCCGTTTGTCTGATCTCCTTTTTGCCCATCTCGATAAGCTCATCATCGGGTAAATGCCACAACTCATCTTCTTCCTGACACCAAAACTCCATACACAAAATGGAAGTTTTTTCTTCACCGTAAAGGTCCGGAACCCAGTTCCGAAAATTCGTGATCCGTCCGCAATTCAAGTTCGGCGAATGAACATACAGCCAGTTGTCCTTGAACAAGTCCGTCGAATCGACATTCAGATAAACGAGGATCGTATTTCTGAACTTCAAGGACTGGGCCTTTTCCCTGATCTCGTCCGGGGCCTCATCAAGCCGTGTCACCAAAAGCGTGAGCGGCATCGTCGAGACCACATGATCAAATTTCAATTCCTCACCCGTTGTCAGCACCAGGCCCGTGACCGTTTCGTTTTCGGTCAGGACTTTTTCGACGCCGGTATTGAGTCTCAGAATGCCGCCGTTTGCCTGAAATTTCGCGGCCATCATCTCGTAAACCATTCCGGTGCCGCCGATCGGATAAGCAAATTGATCGACGAGGGTTTGGTGTTCTTTGTTCCCCCCGCCGAAAAAAGCATTTTTCACCGCTTCCTTCAAAGACATTTTCTTGATCCGCTGGGCGGCAAAATCTGCATCCAACTCGGTACAGCTTATTCCCCACAACTTCTCAGAATAGGTCTCGAAGAAAACCTCAAATAGCCTCCTGCCAAAGCGGCTAGTGACCCACGTTTCAAAGTCTCCTTTGAACTCGGTCGGTGACAATTTCTCTTTCAAATAGCTAAAAACACATCTGGCCGTTTCTAAAACGCCCAGTTTTGCAAATGCATCGAGCGGCTTAAGCGGGTAATAGAAGAACCGGTCGTTATAAAAGATCCGGGTCATTCTATTGACCATCTCATACTTATTTTCAACAACTTCGAGCCAAAATCCGTTTACCCTCGAATCGGATGAAAAAAACCTGTGCGGCCCAATATCGACCTTTTGGTCCCATAGCGTGATGCTCTTGGCCAATCCGCCTACGCTGCTGCTAATTTCAAACAAAGTGACCTCGACGTCCTTTTGTTTTGAAATTTGATAAGCGGCTGTCATTCCGGCAGGCCCCGCGCCTATGACCGCCACACTTTTCAAATAACCTTTTTCTTCTTGCATCGCGAATTCATCGCGCGAATTAACGCCCGGCGACCAAAATTCTAATCTCGCTGAGGCGGATCCGTCTTATCATATGTATATTCGACCTCAATAACATTCTCTTCAAAATCTTGCTGATGCCCATGCACGTTAGCCTCAGGCAAAAGCGTCCTGACTTCAAATATCGAAATGATTGGAACGAACCTTACAAACAGATAGATCAGCGTGAAGAAAAATCCGATCGTTCCGACGAACATTGACCAGTCGAAGATCCGCGGGCTATACATCGCCCATGACGACGGCAAAAAGTCGCGATGCAAGCTCGTCACAATGATCACAAAACGCTCGAGCCACATGCCCACGCTCACAATGATAGAAATGATAAAAAGCCAGAACTCGCTTTCCCTGAACCGCTTAAACCAGAGAAATTGGATCGAGATGCCGTTGCAAAAGATCAAAAGCCAATACGACCACCAATATGGGCCTTCCCATATACGGTTTTTGACCATAAAGACCTCATTCGGCGACGCGCTGTACCAGCCGAAAAAAGCCTCCATTGCGTATCCGTAAACGACGATCAAACCCGTCGCGAGCATCACCTTGGCCATGTAGACCAAGTGCTGATGCGTGATAAAGTCCTTCATCCGGTACAAATGCCGAAGAGGAATACAAAGGATCAGAACCATTGCGAACCCGGCAAAAACAGCACCGGCGACAAAATACGGCGGAAAGATCGTCGCATGCCAACCGGGGACCTGTGACACCGAGAAGTCTAATGACACGATCGAGTGCACGGACAAAACCAGCGGCGTCGAAAGTCCGGCCAATATCAAATATGTGATCTCGTAACGATGCCAGTGCCTCGCGCTTCCGCGCCAGCCCCAAGAAAGCATCGCGTACACAAATTTGAAATATTTATTCTTCGCACGGTCGCGAAGCGTCGCAAGATCGGGGATAAGGCCGACATACCAAAATAAGAGCGAGACCGTCGCATAGGTCGAAACAGCAAACACGTCCCAGATCAGCGGAGAGCGGAACTGCGGCCAGATCCCCATCGTGTTCGGATACGGGAACAGCCAATACGCCGCCAGCCACGGGCGTCCTGTATGCAGCAATGGAAACATCGCGGCACAGGCAACGGCAAAAAGCGTCATCGCCTCGGCAAAACGGTTGATCGACGTCCGCCATTTCTGATTCAAAAGCAACAGAATTGCCGAGATCAATGTTCCCGCGTGGCCGATGCCGATCCACCAAACGAAGTTGATAATGTCAAAAGCCCAGCCGACCGGAACATTATTTCCCCAAATGCCGATACCGTTGGCAAGCAGCCAGATCGTGGTGAAAAGCAAAAGCTGCGCGATCATGAACGCAATGCCGAAACCGATGAACCAGTGAAACGGCGTACGCTTTTTCAGCGTCACGTCACTGATCTTGTCGGTGACGCTCGCATAAGTATGATCGCCCTCGATCATAGCAGGATGCAGTTTTTGTTTGAGGTCTTTATCGTCCATCAACTAGTGCCTCTCGCCTCCCGGCCTCTCTTTTCCAACGTCAGGCGAACCGGACTTTGGCGCCTCTTCCGAACCGTGCCCTTTCTCTACATACGGCCTGTAATCCGGCATTTCCCTGTTCTGGTTTTTCAAACCCGCAAGATATGTCGTCCGGGGCTGGGTGTTCAGCTCGTTTAGCAGCATGTAATTCCGGTGATCTTTTTTGGTGTTTGCAATGGCGCTTGATTCGTCGTGCATATCGCCGAAAATGATCGCGTCCGTCGGGCAAACCGCCTGACACGCAGTCACGACCTCGCCGTCACGGATTGACCGTCCGTCCTTCTCAGCCTCGATGCGCGCTGCCGAGATACGCTGCGTGCAATAAGTGCATTTTTCCATTACACCGCGGCTGCGGATCGTCACTTCCGGATTACGCATCAGCTTGTATTGCGGCGTGTTCCAGT
>JBKJJR010000158.1:0-6004 GCA_046597835.1 Pyrinomonadaceae bacterium | reverse complement strand
TTAAATGCTTTCCTCTGACATCAATTTTAATTTCTTGTCCGGCGTTTGTAAATTGCGGCGGTAAAAAGGTGAGGCCGATGTTCTTTTTTAAGAACGGAGCCGGACTACCGGACGTAACCTGCCCGACCATTTGGTCGCCGACATAAACGTCAAAGCCGTCGCGGGCGATACCGGGTTCGATCATTTCAAAACCGGCGAGCTTGCGTGATAAGCCTGCTTCTTTTTGTCTTGACAACGCGGCCGAGCCGACGAATTCGCCTTTTTGCAGTTTGGTGATCCAACCGAGATTGGCTTCGAGAGGCGTGATGTCGTCAGCGAGTTCGTGGCCGTAGAGCGACATTGCGGATTCGAGTCTCAAAGTATTCCGCGCCGCCAGCCCGCAGGGAAGTATGCCGTCATCGGAACCGTACTTGCCCGCTTCGAGAATTTTATTCCATAGCTGTTCGGCAAATTCCGGAGCGGCGTAGATCTCAAAGCCGTCCTCGCCCGTATAGCCTGTGCGCGAGATAATCGACTCGACGCCGTCAACCCGGCCCTTGGTGAAATGATAATAGCCAATGGAGCTCAGCTCGGTCTCGGTAAGCTGCTGCACGATGTCGATCGCGTCTGGCCCCTGAACGGCGATCTGGCAAAAGTCACCGCTCGCGTTTGTCAGTTCGCAATCGTCGGCGTCGGTATGATGCGACGTTATCCATTCCCAATCCTTTTCAGTCGTTCCGGCGTTGACGACTAGAAGCAGTTTTTCTGAACCGAAACGATAAACTAAGAGGTCATCAACCACGCCGCCGCTCTCGTTCGTTAAAGCGGAATAATGAGCCTGTCCGTCAACGAGGTTGGTAACGTCGTTGGTCGTCAGGCGATTTACAAAGTCGATCGCCCCGCGGCCTTCTACCCATATCTCGCCCATGTGCGACACGTCAAAAAGCCCGGCCCGCGTGCGGCAACGCATATGCTCTTCGATGACGCCCGCCGGATACTGCACCGGCATATCCCAACCGCCAAAATCGACCATCCTCCCCCCAAGCGCCCGATGGGCGCCATTGAGCGGCGTTTTCTTCAATTCCATTTCAGACATAAGGAGAAGTGTAAATTAGCAGTTTTGGCCGGGCAAGTTAGAAAGCGAAGTTGCCTTCACGACATCGTTCGGTTTGGTCAATTCTTTTTGTTAATTACAAGACGCCAAATTAGAGCAGCAGACCCAACAAAGCTAGTCAGCGATATAACGAGAAATATCAGCGCCCATTTTTTATGCCATCTAGACATTTCTTCTGAACCACTCAAGAACCGATCCGCAGCCCAAAGATGACCCATGACCGGAGTTAAGTGGAAGACGCCGACCAAAATGAGAAGAATCGCTACGATCCACCGAACCGCTCTAAAAAATGGGGTATTCACGATAGCGTTATTATAGCGCGAGCTTGACAGGGGATAGCAAAAAGACTTAAATTTTTACGCAATCCAAGGAAAATAAGCCGTAATTCCAACGTTTTGGAGACGTTTTACCGCCGTCGCGGACGGCGCGACGCCGGAAATATTGCGTTTTCCCTCGGAAAGATAGCTCCCAACCTCGGAAATATAGTCGCCAACCTCGGAAAGATAACGCCCAACCTCGGAAAGATAGCGTCCAACCTCGGAAAGATAACGCCCAACCTCGGAAAGATGGCGTCCAACCTCGGAAAGATGACGCCCAACCTCGGAAATATAGCGTCCAACCTCGGAAATATAAGGCCCAACCTCGGAAATATAACGCCCAGCGTTCGCTGGCAAGTCCCCAGCGTCTGTTGGCGAGTCCCCAGCGTCTGTTGGCGAGTCCCCAGCGCTTGCTGGCGAGTGGCCAATAGTTGCTGGCTAACGTAAATCCGTAGTTATTTTTTCTTCGGAGCTTCGGCGGGGAGCTTTGGGGCGGCCTCGAGGATTTGGTCGCAGAGGTCGATGGAATGGGCGATGAGGCCTTTTTCGCGGTCGTCTTTGGCGGCGTCGAGCATTGTTTTCAAAGCAGGTTCGTAACGGCGCGCGGCGGCGGCGAGTGACTTGAACGCTTTGGGGAAAAGGTCGGAGTAGCCTTTCTGTTTCTTCTTGTCCTTATCCGCGTCCGGATCGATCGCCATCGAATCGGGCCGGGCGTAGAGATTGTCGATGTCATCGATGGCTTTTTGAAGGATGTTTTTGATATCGGAAAGCAATTCCGTCCGCGTACCCGTCGGCAATGGTCCCAATTTGTCAGATTCCTTTGACGACACTTTTGGGCCGCCGACATCTATCTTTAGCAACGCAAAGCGACGGTCGATGGTTTTGGACAGGACGTCGATACGTATGTCTAATTGCTGCGCATCGCGGATCAGCTCGATCTCTTCTTCGGTGAAATAGTCACGGCTTTGGGCCGAAACTAAAAGTGAAAAACTAAAAACTAATAGTGAAAAGAAAATGACGTTTCCGGCAAAGTGTACAATGCCCGCCAGCGATCCAAAATTCTTGATTTTTAGTTTTTCACTTTTCACTTTTAGTTATTAGTTTTTCACTGAGCCCGGGATTACGGTGTCGCCAAACAGCGGCTCGAGCACCCTGCGGCGTGCGTCGCGGAAGTAAATCGACAATTCGCGGATATAGTCTTCGTACCGAAGCGGGACCTCGCGTCGGATCGTTTCAAGCCGCGGCGTGGCGGCACGAATAAAAAGTTCGAGCCGTTTGTAATTATCCAATGTTTTGTTTTGCCTTGGATCCTGCTGTTCTAAAAAGCCGAGCGTGTAATCCAAGATCCCGCGAAAATGTCCGAGCTCGCGGAACATGCCGTCAAAATCTTCTGCAAAATTCATCTTTTCCGAAGCGGCAAGTCTCAGCTTTAACATTTCGACCGCAACCTGTGTTTTCGCTTTTAGGTTACCTTCTCCATCCAATTTCATTCGTTCGGCCTTGGTTATAACCTTGAGCGGCGGCGGAGCGAGGTCGTCATCCTGGCATGATACGGAAGTGGGCAGTAAAGCGTGCAGAGTGAAGATCAATACAAATGGGAAGAGCAGGCCAATGCTCTTCGCCGACAACCGGCGAGTCAGATATTTCTTTGCTCGTAACTCTTTACTCTCCACTCTTTACCTAGAAGTGCAATTAAATGTTATCACCGAACGCATGATTCTTTATCTTTTTTCTTCGGTCGCCGCATGATCGAATTTTTATCTTCAAAGATTTGCGTTCGGTCTTTTTGGTAAGTTAAGATTTTCATCTTGGATGAGAAACCACAAGACGCCGAATTCCTGCCTAAAGGAATGATATTCTTTAACTATTTACAAAGATTTCATTGTACTCGTGACCAACGGCAAAGATACCAATGGTTGAGATGCCGAAATGGACGGAACTGTTGGGCGGACGTGCGAAGGTACCGGTATTAAAGATGCAAAATCATGGTTAGGGCTGGAGAATTATTAAAAATGGCAAATCCGATGGCCGACGAGATGCGGCGATTTAAAGGTAGCGACGAAAAGAACCCCTTCGAAGCAATGAGCGAACGGTTCGACCGTGCAGCCAAACTTCTTAACCTCGAGGAGGACTTGTACGCCGTGATGCGTGTACCGAGCCGCGAACTGAAAGTTTACATTCCGGTTCGCATGGACACTGGACACATACAGGTTTTCGAGGGATTTAGGGTGCAGCATAACTTCGCCCGCGGTCCCGCTAAAGGTGGAATCAGATATGCTCCTGACGTGAGCCTTGACGAGGTGAAAGCTCTTTCGGCCTGGATGACTTGGAAATGTGCAGTTGTGAATGTTCCATTTGGAGGTGCAAAGGGCGGCATTATTTGTGATCCTCATCAAATGTCAATGGGTGAACTGGAACGGATGACGCGGCGGTACACATCGGAACTCATCGATTTTATCGGCCCGGATAAAGACGTCCCGGCTCCGGATATGAACACCGGCGAACAAACCATGGCGTGGATCATGGACACTTATTCGATGCATATGCGGCACACGGTGACCGCAGTGGTAACGGGCAAGCCGGTTGCTATTGGAGGATCGCTCGGACGCCGTGAGGCGACCGGACGCGGAGTGTTGTTTACGGTAAATGAGGCGATCAAACGATATGATCTTACGCCGGAGCAAACAACGGTTGTCGTGCAGGGATCAGGAAACGTCGGTGGCATTGGGGCCGAGCTGATGTATGAAAAAGGCTACAAAGTTGTGGCAATTTCCGACATTAGCAGCGGTATTTATAACAGTAACGGGCTCGACATTCCTGGCGTCTTAAAATATCTGGCAGATAATAAGTCGCTCGAAGGGTATCCTGAGGCTGACCACGTTGATAACAAAGCCCTTTTGGAGATCGAGTGCGATGTGCTTGCCCCGTGCGCAACAGAGAACCAGATCACGTCAGAGAACGCAGATCGCATAAAGTGTAAGATACTTGCAGAAGGAGCGAACGGCCCGACGACGCCGAAGGCGGACAAGATATTACACGACAAGGGAATCTTTGTAATTCCGGACATATTAGCAAACGCCGGTGGTGTCACGGTTTCATATTTTGAATGGGTTCAGGATCGGATGGGCTATTTTTGGTCGGAGGCTGAAGTAAACGCCCGGCTTGAGGACAAAATGGTCGCCAGCTTTAACGAGCTTTGTCATTACGCAACAAAACACGATGTCGATACGAGAACGGCAGCATATATGCTGGCCATCGACCGCGTGGCGTACGATACGAGGATGCGCGGCATCTATGCTTAAATAAGACGGTCACTTTGATCGATAATGCTTGATTTTTGGTGTGATGTAGGGTATTGTGTTTGCGAGGGAGAGTTTAAGGTAATAAATTCGTTTATTGACTTTAACGCAGTACTCCGTTATAACTTGGTGTGAGATATTGACTTATCTATTTAGCCGCGTTGACGCAATGTATGCCTGAATACCGCAAACATTGACGACGCGTGCAATTATCGAGTGGCGTAGTGGAAAGATGTCTTAACAGGGTTTTCTAATTGCTGCTTTTTGAATTTTAATTTTTATTTCGGCGGAGGAATGTGATGAAACTGGCTATCAAAGCGTATGTTATTACGTTAATGTTGCTAACGCTTGTGTTTGCGGCGTCGGCCCAACTGCGGTCTGATAAAGACGACCGCAATACGGCACCGACCGTTGGCACGGGAGGACCCGTGGGTGGCCCAACCGGGCTATTTACGGTTTATGACGGGCAAACCCTTAGGAAAGGGGAATATACTTTTAGTGCGGCTTATAGTAATTATGACCGCGATCCGGGCGATGTGGATATTAGCTCGATACCCCTTAGCTTCCAGGTCGGCGTTAGTAACAATGTGGAGTTGTTCTTTGGGACTGAGGCTTACCGCGGCGTTCATGTAAATGCCCCGCGAAATCTCTCCGGCTTTTATCTGCCGAATTCGCGTTTGACGATCGATGGCGTTCGCACCGGCGGACCTGCGGTCGTACTTGGGACCGGCATTTATTCCGGCTCGGCAGTGTTTCGTCGTACCGGATCTGCCGCTGTTAATTATCCGTTCACCAGCCTTGGAACACCATCTAGCGGCGGTTCGGCCGGTCTTTTCCCTGGCATTGGTTCGGCCTTTGGCGGAATCCTTCCGGGAGTCGTGTTGCGAACATCAATCGTTAATACCGGCAACGCAATGATCGAGGTTCCGACGACCTTCACTATTGCTCCTTCATATTTGGCCGACGCTCCTTTTATTAATAGGACGTGGGGCACATCGTCGTTCAACTCAGTTGATTTTGGCGCAAAATGGCGAATGAACGATACCCAAGAGGCGATCGGCTACGGGTTGATCGCATCATATCGTTGGTATATGGATCGGCCCGACGATGCTGCAGGTTTTAACATGCTCCAGCGCGGAGCTGGTCCGGGAGCGAGCAAGGGCGATATAAACCTTACCTTCTTTACCGATGCCAGACTAGCGGAATGGGCTAATTTGTCGGGTAATATTGGTTACACATATACCACCAATCCTAAAATTAACGACGTTACGTTACTTGACCGTCCGGACGAACTT
>JBKJJR010000105.1:0-4134 GCA_046597835.1 Pyrinomonadaceae bacterium | reverse complement strand
CCGATGAGCGGAGTTTGCAAGGATGTTGGGCTTACGGGACGGCCGGGTGGTGGCGGCTCGAATTCTGGAACGGGAGAGTTTCCCGGCGCGGGCGATGAAACATTCCCGTCAGCGGTTTCAATAAAGATCGAGATCGGAGCCGCAGGCTGCACGAGCGGCAGCCCAACTTGCGATCTCACTCTTACCGGGCCTGTAACTATGCATCGCTCCGCGACGTGTCAGAGCGGTGAGGCTTGCGGAAACGGGTTGGCTTATTACGACACCGAAATGCTCTCGATGAGCCTGTCAGGAACAACTCCGACCGGGCCATTTATGATACGCAAATCGCCAACAAGGCAATCGCTAGGCAGAGTGACGCAGCGCACAGCAGGAACGGATTATCCGGCCGACAGCTTTTTCGATATCTTTGTCGAGCTCGCTATGCCGGATGGCAGTACACTGCATGCCACCCAGCCGTTCCACGCGACTGGGACTTACTCGGATATGTCGTCGCGGAACAACTCGCACTCGGCCGGATGCTCGCCGGTTCAACTTTTCGACGCGAACAATCAGCCTGCCGGGACAATGAGCTGTCTTGTCTTCGTGCCGCTGTATCAGGATGCGACATTCATCGTATTCCGAAATCAGCCCCCGGCACCGACGGCTACGGCCAGTTCAACGGCTACGAACACGCCCACGCCGAGTTCGAATTATTGTCAGTCGCAAATTGCGTCTGGACAGCCCGGGTCATGCTCGACCGGCGGCGCGGCGACCGTGAGCGATCCTACCGTGACGGATGTCACGATACCGGCCGGAGCCGCACCGTCGAGCTTTACGCTAACGGTCAGCGAGACGAACTCTCCGAGTCCACCGCTAGGGTTTACGGCATGCGGGCAGTTGGTCGATATCGATGCGCAAGGGGTGACGTTGAGTTCGCCTGCAACATTGGCATTCCACATTGACTCGTCGGCCTGCGGCAGCCGTCCTCCCCAATTGATGCAGCTCTTCAGAAACGGTGTCCAGGTTCCGGATTGCAATGGGTCGAACGACCCGTGTGTTTCATGCCGCACTGTCGATTCCAACGGTGATGGACTTTTGTGCGGGACAACGTCGCACTTTAGTGAATGGCTCGTGGCTGTGGAAGACTACGACATCGCCGGAAGCGTGACCTACGGCAACTCGATCGGGCTGCCGACGGGTCCGCGGTTCGTGCCGAACGTGCTGTTGAGCGCGGCGGGTTCGCCGGCAGTTTCTGACACCACGACGGGCTCGGGAACGTATCTGCTCACCGGATTTGGCGCCGGGTCGTACACGGTCACTCCTTCGAAGACAGGTCAGGCCGGCTCGGTCACGTCGTTCGACGCGGCCAGGATCGCACAGTATGTGACGGGCAACGCGAGCTTCTCAGCGGCACAATCAACGGTCGCGGACGTGAGCGGTACGGGCGGAATCTCGTCATTCGACGCGGCGCTGATCGCACGTTATGCCGCGAGTCTCGGGGCCCCGACGGGCAACACTGGAACGTGGATATTCAGCCCGACGAGCAACTTCCACGCAACGGTCTCGTCGAACATCGCGGGTGAAAATTACTCGGCGTTGCTGATGGGTGAGGTTTCGGGCAACTACACTACGGGCGGATTGCGTGCGGCGGTCGCGGGCGGCCCTGCGAATAGCTCGGCCGTGGCTGCTCCGCAATTGGTGACGCCGGCGGATTACGACGTCATCGTGCCGGTGAGCGTCTCGGGCGCCGCCGATAAGGGGATCATCTCGTATGAATTCGAGCTGAGCTACGACCCGTCGGTCATCCAGCCGCAGGCCGATCCGGTCGAGATCGCGAATACAGTCAGCCGAGGGTTGAGTGCGGTGGCAAACGCCGAGACCGCCGGACTGCTCCGCGTGGTGGTGTACGGACCGACGCCGCTTGACGGTAACGGCGTTCTGCTGAACCTGCGATTTACCGCCGTCGGTGCACCGGGGTCGGTGTCGCCGCTCACCTTCGAGCGGATGATGTTCAACGAGGGCGACCCGCGTGTGGTGGTGACGAACGGCCAGGTGGAACTTTCCGCCGCCGCTCCGAACCAGGCTGAACTGAACGGCCGCCTGCTGACGCCGTTCGGCGCTGGGGTCGCGAACTCGCGCGTCACGCTGATCGACACCGCCGGCCAGAGCCGTACTGTTTTGTCGAACGGTTTCGGCGCATTCCGGTTCGGCAACCTACAGGTCGGCCAGACCTACATGCTCAGCGTTGAATCGCGCGGCCACACGTTCTCGCCGATGACGGTCAGCGTCACCGGCCAAGTGGTGACCGCGGATATTATCGCGGGACAATAAAATGCATCGACGATGCTTGATAGGCGGGGCTTGAACCCCGCCTTTTTTATTGTTGGCGGGTGAATGAACTTTACTAAAACTTTACAAAATTGCTTCGTTGCTTAATCAATATTTTACAGTTCGCGCTTAAGGTGTAATGTAGAGAAAATCGCAAATAAGACTAGCGGACGATGCGCCTGCTTTCCGACACAGTACGCAACTTTTTTTCGGAGGCATTCATGGAACAAAGCGGTCTGTTATCGCGGCGGGACCTTCTTTCTAAGGGCTTAAAGACCGTAACAGCACTTGGGGTTGGGATGACGGCATTCGGCGACAACGCGTCGATCGCTCAGCGTGCGTGGGCAAATTTCGATCGCAACGCGCTTTACACCCGCAGCCCCGACCACTATGTTTTCGACCGGCCTCTTTTCAATAGTTGCCGGCTGCACATTTTGGCTTGCTTTCAATGCCGAGTGGAGTTAGTATGAAGGTGCTTTTCGCAATTGTAGTTTTTGAAATATCACGTGAGGATGTTCAGGCTGGACGGTGAACGGGTTTTGGCATGCGGCCAGCCGGTATAGATTTGAGAAGGTCCTAACCTTTTTTAGCCGGAGGTGATTTTCGTGAAAGGAATGCTAAACGGTTTATTAGCTCTTGTTTGTCTGGCGGTCGCCGCTTGGTCGTTTTATACATTTACGACGACCTCGCAAAACAACTTGTATCTTATACTTGCCGTTGTTTTTGTGATCTTAATGATAGTATTCGGCGGCATGTTCCTATCGGGCAGAGTCAATAAGAGCGAAGAGATCCATATTACCGAATAAAGGAACTCAATTTTTGTATAGCTGTTATTTAGGTATCGGAACACGCGGTTTCGGGCGGTTGAATTGTATTGCAATTCAACCGCTTTTTAGTTAGGCAATTGCTGAATGTTTTGTTCCGCGCCGACAGTCGTGTATAATGTTTACTTAAATGTAATGATTAGATTCATTCATCGAAGTAGTAATAGAGATGCCAAAGATCGCAGACATACAGGAAACGCCAAATCCGAACGCCGTCAAATTCATTCTGAAGGAGCCGGTCAGCAACGGAACTTCGCATTCGTTCAAAACACCGGCCGATGGTGAGGGTGACCCGTTGGCCAGATCACTCTTTGAACTCAGCGAGGTCGTATCCGTATTTTACATGGACAAGATGCTGACCGTCGAAAAGACTGATGAAGCCGAATGGGACGAGCTTTTGCCGGCGCTTGCGGTTCCGATCAGGGCTGCTGAAGCCGTTGGTTTCGCCAATGGAAATAAAGAACGAGCAGCGTCAAAAGTCGGCGGAGCGATCGCGGCGGCGGCCAGCGACGACCCGAAACTTGCCCAGATTAACGATCTTCTCGATGAGCGCATCCGGCCATATCTGGCGGGCGACGGGGGTTGGCTCGAAGTGCTCGAACTTGAGAACGACACTTTGAAGATACGTTACGAGGGAGCGTGCGGCAGTTGTCCGAGTTCCCTGACGGGAACGCTGATGGCGATCGAAAATATGATCAAGGAAGAGGTCGGCCCCGAGATATCGGTCGTCGCCGTATAAAATCAAAATTAGCGTTAAACAAATTTTATTTCATTGATTTTGAAGTCTTTAAAGAAATTGTTGACAATTCGGCGTCAGATTGTTCATAATCAAAAAGACGGCACTTTGTTCAAATGCGCCGTTGCATCCACCGAATCTGTTTTCTTGCAGAATCGCCTGTCCGCACAAATTCCCGTAATATCCGCTTTTTCTAAGATGGAGGAGAACCATAGTGAATAGTGAAGAACTCGAATTAAGTCTAAGAACTGAATTCGAAAGTTATCT
>JBKJJR010000093.1:0-4704 GCA_046597835.1 Pyrinomonadaceae bacterium | reverse complement strand
CTCGAATCGCACGATGCCGGCGAGCAGGAGAACACAGGCGGGCTGGTGACTGCGAAAGTTGGAAAAGGGAACTGGACGTATTGCAGTTATTCGTTTTTCAGGCAGTTGCCGGCAGGCGTTCCCGGCGCTTATCGATTATTTGCGAATCTACTAAGTACGCGCAAGCCCGCACGTAAGTAAGGGCGGTACACGGAACTATGAGTAAATTAGCCACCAAGCAATCCATACCCACTGGACTTCGCTTGTTCAGTGTTGAATGTTCCGCCCTTACTAACGTGCGGGCTTGCGCAATGATCTATTCCACCACGACAAGAACATCACCCGCAGCGACGGTGTCGCCTTCGGCAACTCGAAACTCTTTGACAGAACCGTCCTTAGGCGATCTCATTTCGTTCTGCATTTTCATTGCCTCGACGACGATGATGCCGTCGCCCTTTTCCACCACATCACCAACGGCTTTGAGAATACGCACGACCTTGCCGGGCATCGCCGTTCTGATCTCTGCTTTGCCGGAAGCATCACCGGCCGCGGCGGCGGTCCCGCGGAGGCGTTTTGGGTCGGCCAGCGTGATCTCTAATTCTGACTTGCCGATCCGTATCGCGTATGGATCGTCGGCACTCTTTGGAGGTGATACAAAAACCTCAAAGATCTTGCCTTCGTGCTTCAACAAAAACACGTTCAGTTCAGGCTCTGACGCTTCAAGCTCGTAATCGCGGCCATCGACACGCGCGAACACATTGTCGCCTTCGCGCGTGATCTCGACTTCGTTTTTTTCGCCATCGACGGCGGCCTGAAATTTCATTATCCGTCGCTAGAGACTATGCGCTGGTCGAGTCGGTCTTTACCTTATTCGGCTGCGGCGTAACGCGGAGGTAAGGCTTGATCGTCTTCCAGCCGGCCGGAAATTTCGCCTTTGCATCTTCGTCAGAGACGGCGGGGACGATAATACAGTCATCACCGTCCTTCCAGTTGACTGGGGTCGCAACGCTGTATTTGGCTGTTAGTTGGAGCGAATCGATCACGCGCAACACTTCGTCAAAGTTACGGCCCGTGCTCATCGGGTAAACGATGATCAGCTTTATCTTCTTATCCGGTCCGACGACAAACACGTTTCGTACTGTCATATTGTCCATCGCGGTCCTGCCCTCGCAACTTTCGCCAACCTCAGCGGGCAACATGCCGTAGAGCTTTGAGATCTTAAGATCGGTGTCGCCGATCATTGGATAATTCGGCGAATGTCCGGTGGCATCTGCAATATCATCTGACCAACGAGTGTGATTTTCGACCGGGTCAACACTTAATCCAATAACCTTCACGTTACGGCTATCGAACTCAGGCTTAAGGCTCGCCATATAGCCGAGCTCTGTCGTGCAGACGGGCGTAAAATCTTTCGGATGCGAAAACAAAATGCCCCACCCATCACCGAGCCATTCGTGAAAATTAACGGTTCCTTGCGTCGTTTCCACCGTGAAATCCGGCGCGGTATCTCCGAGTCGTAAAGTCATATATTTTTCCTCCCAAAATGCAATTTTAGCGATTGTATCACAACTTTAATCAGAAGGGCCGGCGCGTGATGGTGACATCTGCGAACGGATCTCTACGCAGCTGATTCTGTCGTTCCAGTTTCCACTGCTCGTCGCAGCCTAAGCAAATGAATTTTTTTCCCATCGGCTTTTAATACCTCAATATCAAGCCCCCGCAGGTCCAATTTCTCACCCTCTTTCGGAACATAGCCGGCCTCGGTGGTGACCAGACCGGCGATGGTCGTGTAATCCTCATCTTCGAGATCAAGCTCGAATAGCCGCTCGATGTTATCGATCTCGGTCGAGCCGATGACGTCAAAATAGCCGTCTTCGGCTTCGATGATCTCGATTATTTCTTCTGGCCCTGTGTCCTCGTCCTCGATCTCGCCGACGATCTCTTCGAGGATGTCTTCGACAGTGATCAAACCGGCGATGCCGCCGTATTCGTCAATGACGATAGCCATTTGAAAATGATTTTGCTGAAAGCGCTTGAGCATTTCAGAGGCGGTAATGGTCTCTGGAACAAAAAAAGCGTCGCGCAGGATCTCGCTCAGCGGCTGGTCTTCTTTGCCATCGGCCCATGCCTGTAATAGATCGCGGACATAAATAATGCCTTCTATATTATCGATCGAGTCACGGTAAACGGGAAGCCGTGAGTATTTTTCCTCGATCATCAAAGTGCGTGCCGCGTTGACGGTTAAATTGATATCGACAGCACAGATCTCGGTTCGCGGCGTCATTATTTCGGCGGCGCGAGTGTCGGCGAAATCGACCATCGTTTCGATCATTTCGCGCTCTCCTTCTTCGATAATGCCTTCGGCCTCGCCGACTTCCATTAAGGCCTGAAAGTCGTCGTCGTTATCATCCCCTCGCTCACCCTGTGCATCAGGAGCAACCGTCGTTTCCAATTTTTGCCGCTTCTTCTCGCGGCCACGCTCCAAGAGCGGTTCGGAAAAGAAAGATGTAACGGCATATATCGGACGGATGGCCGGAAGCAAAAATAGGAGCTTTCGTTCCGTCTCATTTTGCACGAGCATTCGCGGCACGATCTGCCGGAGCATCACCGTCGCAGACAAACCAATGACCAAAGCCGACACAAGCAAACGCGATTTGTCCTCAGTAAATGCACCGACGATCACCGTTAACAATACAGTGAAGCAAATAAGGAGAACTTGTATAGCCGAAGAAATAGCAAATCGAAAACGCGGACGATTCTCAACGATCTCGCGAAGGAATTGTGCCGACATCGGCTTTTCGGCGATCTCTTCGTCGCCGGAAATGCGCCGCAGTGTGACGTCCGATAGGTGCGAGAACGCCATATCGACCGTCGCCAGAAAAACCAATGCAATCAAGATGATAATCGCAATGATTAGTTCGGCTTGCATATCTCATTAATTGTAGTTTGTCGCCGTCTAAATGCAAAAGCTAGGACGATTTATCAAGCAGCTACAAAACTCGGCAAATGGAACTTTCAGGAGCGCATTTCGTGCAAAGTAAGAGCGGCTGTTGTCATCGAATCAAAGAACGTATAATGAAAAAGGGAATGGCGGATAAAAAGTCGAACATAAAACGTAAGCTTGCTCACGCGGGCGGTTGGCAGGTGGCAAAACGCGTGGCAAAGACAATTCCTTTTGGGGGCACGGCGATCGTGATCGCGCTGGTCGGCAATGATATAAAGAAGAAAGGTGTCGTCAAAGGCCTTGTAAACTCCGGCATCGATGCGATACCCTTCGTCGGCCTTGCAAAGAACGCAGTGGAACTTATAATCGGCGATTTTATTCCGGACAAGAAGACTAAAGAGAAGTGAGTTGACTATGAAATATATAAACTTTAGAGCGCTAGTTATATTACTGTTTATGGCGCTCTTGGCTTCCTCATTGGCGGCTCAAACCAGCCGCAGGAAAGCCAAACCTCTTGCGACCCCGCCGCCGGTGCTCACTGGAGCAGAGATAATCAGCCAGTCGGGTAATGAATCCGAGTCGATTTCGGCGCCGCCCGAAGAAAAACTTGTAAGGCCTGTGACGACCAATGCGGAACGTATAAAACAACTCAACAACCGTATCAAAAAGCTCGAAAGCGGACAGACCTATGAGGATCGGCAAAAGCGCGTGCTGATGAATCTAGATATTCTCACGCGCGCAGAGCAAAGGGCAGAATCGTTAAGAAAGCAGCTTTTTGACATGATCGAGAAGGAAAATTCGGTCAACGTCCGGTTAGATCAGATCGAATATGATAGCCGCCCCGACGTTATAGAACGTACGACTAACCAGATCGCCGGTTCGCTCCGTCCTGAGGAGATACGTGAGGGCCGCCGCAAAAGCCTCGCTTCGGAAAAAGCGAACCTTCAGACACTGCTGACCCAGATTCAGGCAACCCGCACAGGGCTCGATGCAAGCCTTCTACGAGCGGAGCAAATGATCGAGAAACTCCGTGCGAAAGCAGAAAAGGACATCGACGATTCGCTGCAGGAAAAAGTCGAAGACCCGGAAAATTAGCCGGCTGAAGTGGCATACATATTATTTACCGCTCCGTTCCGGCAGGCGGGACGTCTGCCGGCAGCTAGTGTGGTATCATTTTGCGAAACGCTTGGCAGCATGAGCCCTTCGATGACCATTTACGAAAACCTACAGCCGATCGACCTGAACGAGATCGAGACATTCGAGCTGGCTTCGCGGCCGAGCAAGGTTACAATCAAGGACTTCGCCGCACCTTTCGGCGAACGGGAATCGGTGCATGATTTTCTGTGCAAGCTTCCCAATATTCTTGCGGTTCAGAGCTTACGAGCGCTCGCCGAAAGTATTCGGCGGGCTCGGGAACTGCGCAAGCCGATAATTTGGGGCATCGGCGGACACGTGATCAAAACGGGCGTTTCGTCGCTGATCATTGATCTGATGCGTCGCGGATTTGTTACCGCGATCGCGTCGAATGGCTCGGTCCTCGTTCACGACGCCGAGATCGCACTCGTCGGGTTTACGAGCGAAGATGTCGATGCAACTCTTGGCAAAGGCGGTTTCAGGGCGTCAAGAGAAACAGGCGAACTGCTGAATGCTGCGGCCAAAGCGGGTCATCGCGACTCGTTGGGTTTAGGCGAAGCGATGGGCAGGGAGGTTTCGATGCTCCGGCCGCCGAACGCGGAACTTTCGCTTATTTGCCAGACTTACGCTTATAAAGTGCCATTTAC
>JBKJJR010000084.1:0-2799 GCA_046597835.1 Pyrinomonadaceae bacterium | reverse complement strand
CGTGTTCTTTTGCGATATTTCGAACAAGCGGGCTGGATTTCGTCCTTCTAAGCTCATCGAGCGTCTGGTTTCCGTTGTCGCCGCCGCCGCCGCCGCCGTTTGCGGTCGCCGTCTTTGCGACTGGAATAGGTGTGGGCGTCGGCTGAGGAACAGCAGGGGCGACCGTGGATTCATGTTTTAGTCCGGAAGCCGCAGGTTGCGAACCTTCCGCGCCGACAAGTGCGAGAACTGAGCCGACCTCGACCGTTTCGCCTTCCTGAACATTTATCGCGAGCAGCGTTCCCGCGGCAGGTGACGGAACTTCGGCATCGACTTTGTCGGTCGAGATCTCGAGCAGTGCCTCGTCCTTCTCGATCCGCTCGCCGACGGCCTTGAGCCATTTTGAAACGGTACCCTCGGTGATCGACTCGCCCATTTGGGGCATTACGACCTCAGCCAATTTTGGATTTTCGATTTTGGATTCTGGATTTGAAGGAGGAGGAACAGGCATCTCGATGGATTCGGGAATGTCGGGAGCGGCGCCGACCTCTTTGATGGCCTGCTCGATGGGTTTGGCGGCCGGCTCCGAAGCCGAAGCGCCGGCTTCGCTTTCTTCGCCGACCACGGCAACCACGGTTCCAACCTCGACGGTTTCGCCTTCCTGAGTGTTTATCGCAAGCAGGATGCCCGCGCCTGGGCTCGGGACCTCGGCGTCTACCTTATCGGTAGAGATCTCGAGGATCGGCTCGTCCTTTTCGATACGCTCGCCGACCTTTTTCAGCCATTTGGAAACGGTCCCTTCGGTTATCGATTCGCCCATCTGGGGCATTACGACTTCAACGCTCATAAATTCTCCGCAAATATCAATCAATAGGATACATAAATTATGGAAATATGAGAATTCCGGTCGCAAAAGGGTTCAATTTTGATGCCATAATTCATGATCTGTATTAATTTGTAATACATTTTGTTACAGATTGTTACCCGCCTCAAGCTGCCAATAGATCTAACTATTGCAATCATTACATTTAGTAGAGAATCGGTGTTCCAACTGTTCCATGTGTCCCATGTGTTCCGCGTGTTCCGACTGTTCCACCTGTCCCAAGCTTTTTTCGCCATGGCTTCTAATGTGTCTAATGATCGCAAATAATCTGTTTAAGTCGTACATGCAGGTGTCCCAAATTCGTTTTTTGCAGGAGCAAGATCGAAAGCACTTTCGCGACGTTGCAAGAATAGCACAGAATTGCACAAATGTCCAGATCTTTCTTGCTTGCGTTCTTGGCGGCTTTGCGGGAGAGGAATTTCACGCAAAGCCGCTAAGATCGCCAAGAAGAAAGAGGAAGAAGATAGCGAATGGTCAAATCAAGGCACTGGCCCTCAGCCGCCGATCAGGCGGGCGACGAAAAAGGCAACAGCAGCTGCAATGCTTCCGATGAGACAGGTTTGGACGGCACTTTTGAGAGGTTTTGAACCGGTGAAATGGCCTTTGACGTAGCCGAAGACGAACAACGCGATGACGGTGATGACGACCGACCATTTTAATGCCGTTTCGACATCGGCCGTGAGGATGTAGGGCGTTAGCGGGATCATACCGCCGAGAATGTAGGCTCCGCCGATGGTCGCACCGCTTTGGAGGGCGCGTTTGGGATCGGGCTTTTCGAGGCCGAGCTCGAAGCGCATCATAAAATCAGCAAAGTCCTTTGGACGTTTTGCCAATGATTCGACTATCGGCGTGCCTTCTTCGCGAGTGAGGCCGTAGGTTTCGAGTATCTCCAAAACCTCATCCTTTTCGTGTTCGAGCAGCTTTTCGATCTCGTAGATCTCGCGTTTATACTCGCTGTCGTAATGTTCGGCATCAGATTTGCCCGCCAGATAACCGCCAAGCCCCATCGCTATCGAGCCCGCCACGATCTCTGCCAAACCGGCGGTTACGATAATCCCGGTCGAAAGGACAGCCCCTGACAACCCCGCCGCCAAAGCAAACGGCACGGTCAAACCGTCTGCCATGCCGATCACAACGTCGCGTACAACGGCTCCGGACGTGAAATGCTTTTCAATGTGCGATGTTTGCGGCATTTATGCGAAAATCAGGTAATTGTAGCAGTATTTTTGTTTAGATAAAATGCCTGTCATAAAGCTGGAAACCAACATTAAGGCTCCCATTGAACGTGTATTCGACCTGGCTCGCTCAATTGACCTTCACCAACAGTCGATGGGTCACACTCAGGAACGGGCGGTCGGCGGAGTGACAACCGGATTGATCGATCTCGGTCAGACGGTTACTTGGGAAGCCGTGCATTTTGGCATCAAACAACGACTTACTTCAAAGATAACCGTTTGTGATAGGCCGACGCATCTTCAGGACATAATGGTTGACGGGGCGTTTAAGGGCTTCACACACGACCATTTTCTTTCCGAAACCGGAACAGGATCCCTAATGAAAGACATTTTTGATTTTTCGTCGCCTTTTGGATTGCTTGGTGCGATAGCTGATTTCTTATACTTAGAAAAGTATATGACCGGTCTGCTAAAAAAACGCAATGAAGTCATCAAACAGGCCGCCGAGAGTGACGATTGGCAGCAATTTCTTATTTGATACCAGCCTTGCGACGCAGCCGGACAAACGAGAACATCGTTATCACATAAATGACCAAAAACGCCGTCGCCAATAGGAAATACAGTGCCGACTGACGGATGTAATAGGCGAACATCATCGTCAAAAAGAACAGGAACGAGAGCACGGCAATAAACACCGCCCGCTGCAGTTGAGCGGGCGCCATGGGCGGCGTGCCTTGATCTTTCTCGCTGGCTTCCACTAAG
>JBKJJR010000309.1:0-3303 GCA_046597835.1 Pyrinomonadaceae bacterium | reverse complement strand
GTGACCTTTCGATGGATGCCGGTGGCAAAAATGATGCGTATCTCATTCGGAGTCGTGCCGTTGGCGATCAGACGGCGAACAACAAGATTAACGACCGCGGCGCAGCCTGTTTGCCGTGTCGCGTCAGGCACGACGATCAAAACGGTTTTGCCCGGCTCAACGATCTCTTCTAAACGAAGCGAGTCTATTGGCCGGTCAAGTTTCTCACCAATTTCTGCATCAGAAAGCGGCGATGATCGGACGGTTTTGCCGAGCACCTCAAAACGAGCCTCGTCGGATGCAAACGGAAGCAAGGACTTGCCGTATTTGAGATCAATCGTGACCATAGGTTTTTTGCGAAAGCCCGCACGTAAGTAAGGGCGGAACACGCAACATTGAATGTACCGCCCTTACTTACGTGCGGGCTTATGCAATGTCGATACAGGCTCAAAGCACTTTGTTCCGGTTTCGCAGATGTAAACTGCCTCGGCTTCGTGATTTTGCGTTTCCATTTGGATCGTTAAATGGTCGATGCCAAATCGCTCGTGCAGCGTAGCGCGCACCGCGACGAGAAGCTCGGAATGAGCGACCGACTCACCATGACTGATGTGTGCCGACAGCGCTTCGAGACCTGACGAGATAGTCCAGACATGCAGATCGTGCACGCCGCTCACGCCATCGGTTTCTAATATCGCCCGCTCGACGGCGGACAGGTTAATATGAGCAGGCGTGCCTTCGAGCAGTACGTTGACCGATTCCATTATCAACCGCCAGGCGCCGAAAATGATTATCAAACTGATCAACACACTGCAAAGCGGATCGGCCCAGAGCCATCCGGCGGTGATGATCAGAACACCGGCAACTATTGCCGTCACCGAGCCGAGCAGATCGCCCATTACATGCAGCCAAGCACCGCGAATATTAAGGTCGTGTTTGTGGCCGGAATGAAGAAGTTTTGCCGCTATGATATTTACCAACAGCCCGCCGACAGCAATGATCGTTAGCCGAAAGCCGTTGATCGCGGGCGGTGACTGCCATCGGATCACAGCTTCGTAAATGACCCAGATCGAAAGCAGGACGAGAGCGATGCCGTTGATAAATGCCGCCAATATTTCGAGACGGTAATAGCCAAATGTTTTTCTTGCTGTCGCCGGACGCGAGCCAAACCAGATCGCCGCAAGCGTCAGCCCCAGAGCGGCGACGTCGGTCAGCATATGCCCTGCATCGGCGATCAGCGCGAGCGAGTTGGTAAGCCAACCGCCAACCGCCTCGACGATCATATACACAAACGTCAGCACGAGTGCCGCAGTCAACCCGCTTGTTCTGCTCCGCTTGCTATCGTCGTTATTCGAATGGTGTTTGTGAGCGATGGCTGCCTCCGGTTCTCACGCTCAATAGCGCCGCAGCACTTTGCCGTTTCGCAGGGAAATAACGAAACCGGTCCGGTTGCCGCGCTCGTCGCCGATCTCAACGGACGTCTCTACGGATGGCGACTGTATCTGCATTTTGAAGGAACCGTCCGGGCCCGTATTTACCTGACGGCCCTGCGAACGAACGACCATTCCTGGCTGCGTTCGGCCGGTGATAAGATAGACGTTTCCGCCCATCGGTTCTACTTGCCAATCGGTGGCGGCAATGTCAATACTTTCGCCGCCGCGCAAGACCGCGAATTTTGAGGGATCGCTCCAGTCAGTCGTTTGACCGGATCGACCAGTCGCCTTGAGCCGCCAGTAATATGTGCCCGGAGAAAGCCCCGATAGACGGAAATCACGGGCCTGCATTCCATTCCGATCCACAAGTATCGAATCGGAAGCAAAATATGGTGACTTTGCTATCTGTAAATAAAAACTTGATGCCGGGTTGCCTTCGGGGTCGGCCCACGAAAAATTAACCGTAACGCCGCTGCCTGTGGAATCAACGATTTGTTCAGAGTTTTCGGGTGAACCCGGCCTCGGCGGGGCCATCAATTTCTCGCGGGCAGACAATTTGCCTCCGCTGACCGTTGAAAATGTATCGCCGCCAAGCGTCGTTTTCTCGCCGTTCAGCGTCGTTTCGACTCCGCCGCGGCTGATGCGGATCTCGCCGCCGTCCGCGCCGTTTGCGTTAAAACTGGCATCGGTCTTTGCACCGATCTGGCTTTCGCTCTCACCCAGTTCGACAATGTTTTTTGTATCGGCCGGCTGCTCCTCGGTTCGGACATTTAGCTGTCCGTCGTCAACGCGGACGCGAACATTCTTGCCGCCAAAAAGTGATGTCGTGTCGCGAATGACGACCGTACTGTTCGGCCGGACAGAATAAACCGAACCGTCGATCATCTGAATTATCGCCCGTCCGTCGGACTGGGTTTGGATCGTATCACCGGCGGCGACCCACGTCGGGTTTTTGACCAGTATCGTTTCGCGAGTCGAGGCGCGTGTTATGCGCACTTCGCCTTCAAATGAAACAATGCGGGCGGCGTCCTTTGGCGCCTCGCCCGCTTCTACTGGCACAAACCAGTTGTTTCTCGATGCCCATTTCACACCGCCGACAACGGCGCCAGTAAGTACAATGATGGCTATCAGCCCGTAGATAGTGCTCCGGCGAATGTTCCACCAGTCAACGTAAAATTTGCGGTATTTGCCTTCTTCCATCGAATCGAGGCCTTATTCGTCACGGCCTTTGGGCGGAAATATCAGGGACAGTGCCACAGAGGCAAAAATAGCCCCGACCACTATTGCAAGTGAAAGATTAATGACCGTCTGGTCAAATTCGTGATGCGCGAACCGCCGTAGGAATTGTGCAAAGGCGGAACTATTTCCATCGCCCAAAACCATTATCAAGCCCTCGGCTGCCAGAGGCAAGAGCATTTTCACCCCTATAAAACTTAACACAAATGCGAGGCCGTATTTGAGAAAATGAAATTTCTCGGCCATATCGACCAAAAGAAAGAAAAATGTCCGCAATCCGAGAATCGCGAAAATGTTCGATGTATAAACGATAAACCTGTCTGTCGTGATGCCGAATATCGCCGGGATCGAATCGACCGCAAACACAAGGTCGGCAATATTTATTACGATCAAAACCAGAAGCAGCAGCGTCCCGGTCCGCCTGCCGTCAACCTTGACAAAGAAATTCTCGCCGTCGTAATGTTTTGAAATTCGAACAAATTTGGTTGTAATTTTTACGATCAGACTTTCTTCCGGATGAAATGCTTCGTCTTCGCCAAACATCTTGATCCCGGTATAGATCAAAAATGCGCCAAAGACATACAGGATCCAATGAAAACTCTCGACAAGCTCTGCGCCGGCAAATATCATTACAAGGCGCATCACAAGCGCCATAAAA
>JBKJJR010000175.1:0-4461 GCA_046597835.1 Pyrinomonadaceae bacterium | reverse complement strand
CCGTTTCAGGAACGCACGGCAAAACGTCAACGACCTCGATGGTTGCTACAATCCTAGGTCATGCAGGTTTCGATCCGACGACAGTTGTCGGCGGCGTCGTTGAAACGTTGGGGTCGAATGCGCGGCTCGGGAGTTCGGATTGGTTTGTGACTGAGGCCGACGAAAGCGACCGCTCGTTCCTAATGCTTTACCCGACGATCGCCGTCGTGACGAATATAGATAAAGAGCACATGGAATCGTACAAGGGGATGGACGATGTCGTGCAGTGCTTTACGGATTTTGTAAACAAGGTGCCTTTCTTTGGAGCGGCTGTAATTTGTTTGGACGATCCTAATGTTCAGTTGATAATCCCGAACATCAAACGTCGCCGCGTGACCTACGGACTGACGGCGCAGGCCGATGTTTCGGCTCACGATATCAGATACAACGAGACGTTCGGTTCGACATTTGCAGTTTCAAAACGCGACAAACTTCTTGGTGAGATCAGTCTGCCTGTTCCGGGCAAACATAATGTTTACAACGCCTTAGCGGCGACGGCCGTCGCTCTCGAATTGGATGTTCCGTTCGAGAAGATAGCCGAGGCATTTTTGGGGTTTAAGAATGCGAACCGCCGTTTTCAGTTCAAGGGCGATGCCGATGGGATTATCGTTGTTGATGATTACGGGCATCACCCAACCGAGATCGTGGCGACGCTTTCCGCGGCGAAAAACAGTTCCGGTGGCAAGCGGACTGTTGTTGTTTTTCAGCCGCACCGTTATTCGAGGACCAAGGAACTCATGGACGATTTTGTCGTTGCGTTCAATAACGCCGACGTCCTTTTTATTCTTGATATCTATGCGGCCAGCGAATCTCCGATCGAGGGCATCACGGCAGAAATTCTCACTGAGAATATAAAGAAATACGGGCACAAAAATGTCACTTATATTGGCGATATTGAATCGGCGACTGAAAAAATTTGCAGTGAATTGCAGTCGGGTGATCTTGTTATTACTCTCGGTGCAGGAAATGTGACGCGGCTATCAGACGAAATTCTTGAGTCAATAAACAGCCGCGCGGCAACGGCTTAATTTTTTACGATGAACTATGTCAAAAACGCGAAGTAGAAGTAGAAGCCTAAAGGCAAAAAGCACGTCGATGCGAGGGCGAAAGACGCGGTCGCATTCGGCCAAAAATCTAACCGCGCAAAGATTAGGCAATTTTGCCGTGCCGTTTGCTATTTGCGGCGTGCTTTTGGCGTGTTTGGTTTTCCTAGGTCTTTTAGGTTACCGAACAGCAACGGCGTCCGGCTTTTTCGTCCTGAAAAATATAGATGTTCGCGGAACAGAGCGAACTTCTGCGGATGACATTCGGCGCGTAGTTGCCGCGTCAATTGAAAAGCCTGGAGTTTGGAACGCCGATCTTGCAGATATACGCGCGAAGGTCGAGAAATTTCCGTTCGTAAAGGCAGCTGCGGTTTCGTTGGTCTTACCCGCCGGCATCCGGGTCAATGTTACCGAACGCATTCCGACCGCCGTCGTGCATTTGAAGTCCGGCGATTTTTTTGTCGATGCGGAAGGAAGCGTTTTGAGCTCCGCGTCCGCAAATGACAAAGATTTTCCGTTTGTCCTGCAAGGTTGGGACGAAGCGAAAACCGAGAAGGCAATGCCCGATAACCTTGCAAGACTCAAGGTTTACCGGAAAATGCTTGACGAATGGAAACAGTTCGATATGGTCTCGCGTGTCAAAGAGGTGAATCTCGCAAATTTGCGCGAGCCAATCGCCGTAGTTGAGGATTCGGGACGGGCGATCACAGTCGCACTTGCCAGCAAAGATCTTGGGAAAAGTTTGCGAATGGCTATTGAGGCAGTGAGTGGCAAAGGAGCAAGGGTGAGATCGGTAGACGCCAGCGGCATTTATCCCGTCCTTCAATATCTCGATTTTTGAATGAGTTCTTTTATGAGCAGCGAAATACATGCAGTTGGTTTGGATATTGGCACGAGCCGCATTCGGTGCGTGATCGGCGAACCGTCGCCTGACGGAAAAATGAACATCGTCGGCATCGGCGAGGCCGAGTCAAAAGGTTTGCGGCGCGGCGTCGTCACATCCGCCGAGGCTGCCGCCGAATCTATCAGAAAAGCTGTCAGCGAGGCCGAGCGTGTAAGCGGTCTGGATGTCGAATCCGCAACGGTTAATCTTTCCGGCGAGCATCTGCGCGGCGAGAATAAGAACGGCGTTGTTGCGGTTGCCGGCCCCGACAAGGAGATCACGGACGAGGATATCGAGCGGGCAGTTGATTCTGCCAGCGCAATGCCGCTCACGCCGGGTTGGGAAATTGTCGGGCGATTGCCGCAGGAATTCATAGTTGACGGACAGGACGGAATTACGGAGCCGGTCGGCATGAATGGTGCGAGGCTCGAGGCCTTGGTTCATGTCGTTACAAGTCCGAGTGCGGCCAGACAAAATCTCATAAAGACGGTGACCCGCGCCGGTATGGATGTCGAACAGCTCGTCCTCGAACCGCTTGCCGCCGCCGAAAGCGTTTTGACCGACGATGATCGGGAATACGGCTGCGCAGTGGTTAATATGGGCGCCGAGATCACTAGCCTGATGATCTTTGGACGCGGAGCGGTCCAACATACAGCGGTTTTTCCATTTGGCAGTATGTTGTTTACGAAGGACATTGCTACGGGATTGCGTGTTTCTATCCCCGAGGCAAATAAGATCAAGCATAGTTGGGGGTGCGTAGCGTCGTTCCTGCTCGACGACGAAGAGCGGGACCAGTCGATCGAGATTCAGCCGTTCGGACGGAGCGATACGCGCAGCCTGTCGAAGGAAATACTTTGCGACATAATGCAGCCGCGCGCCGTTGAACTGATGCAGCACGTCGCCCGCGAAACTAACACCTCAAAGGCCCAAATTTCCGGCGGAGTTTTTTTGACGGGCGGCGGCGCGATGATCCGCGGCCTGGCAGAGATCGCCGAACAGGTTTTCGATGCGCCCACGCGCGCCGGTTTTCTCGAACCAACATATTTTGGTGGCCTGGCGGAAGAAGCTCAAGGGCCGCAGTGGGCAACCGTTTGCGGATTGGCGCTTTGTTCGATGCGGAGCCAGATGCGCGCACAAGGCATGGGCGGAAAATCGTCCGCACGCCGTGTAGCCGAGTGGCTGGGAAATTTTCGCGATAAATTTAGATAAACTTAATTTCGCGATTGGATTTTTGATACAAATAGTTGTATGCTGATTTCCCGATTGCACAATATCTTGTTATTTTACGATTCCTTGAAATTCGCTCCTTATAGTTAGTTCCGTAATTCGGGCTATGGCAAAATTTATTGAAATGGAAGATCTACCAATGAAGACAAGCGGCATAAAAATGTTTATCGACGAGCCTCCGATCACAGGCGCGCGGATCAAGGTAATCGGCGTAGGCGGCGGCGGCAGCAACGCGGTCAACCGTATGATCGACGCCGGCATCCAGGGTGTCGAATTCATCGTTGCGAATACCGACCTGCAAGCTCTCAACGCGTCGAAGGCGCCGATGAAAATTCAGCTCGGCAGCAAATCGACACGCGGCCTCGGCGCCGGATCGAATCCAGAGGTTGGCCGTCAGGCCGCCTTGGAAGATACCGAGAAGCTGCTCGATATTCTCGACGGCTCCGACATGGTTTTTGTGACTGCTGGGCTAGGCGGCGGGACCGGGACGGGAGCGGCTCCGGTCGTGGCGTCACTTGCGATCGAGCTTGGAGCGTTGACGGTAGCGGTCGTTACAAAGCCGTTCACTGTCGAGGGCAAAAAGCGAATGGCCCAAGCAGAGAAAGGACTCGCCGAATTGCGCGGCTGCGTTGATACGCTGATCACGATCCCAAATTCTAAACTGCGCGAAGTTGAAGAAAAGATCACCATCATGGATGCATTCCTACGCGCAGACGAAGTATTGCTTCAGGCCGTACGAGGCATTACCGATCTGATCATCACGCCCGGCATTATCAACCTTGATTTTGCCGATGTAACGACTGTGATGAGAGGCAGAGGCGTCGCTCTGATGGGCATCGGCGAGGGTAGGGGCGAGGACGCGGCATCGAAGGCAATGCGTGCGGCTCTCGATTATAAGCTACTCGAGGAAAATTCGATCCAGGGTGCAAAGGCCGCTCTGATCAACGTCACCGGTGGCCCGAATATGGTGCTTGGCGAGGTCGAGGATGCCATCGGCATGATCGAACAGGAAGCAGACGACAACGCCGACATCATTTGGGGCAGCGTCATTAAAGACGACCTCGACGACGAGATACGCATTACCGTGATCGCAACGGGGTTTGATTCTCATGTGTCGGCACAGCTGCCAAAACCTCGTACGCATGACACACATGCAGTTGCAGCTGCGGCTTCAGGGACCAAACCATCTGAAATTCTGCTACCCGCCGATCTACAGCCCGTCGACAACATAAACGTACCGACATTTATGCGTCGGCAGGCGGACTGAGC
>JBKJJR010000094.1:0-4219 GCA_046597835.1 Pyrinomonadaceae bacterium | reverse complement strand
AAAAATTTTGTTCAAAAACGCTGAACTTCCGCTAAAAAATCGCGTTATAATTGTTGTATAATAGTGCCGCTCGTTATTTGAGCCTAAATTTTGAGAGGTAGAAAGATGGGAAAGATCGTTAAATTTTGCAATTCGTGTGACGAAGGGTTCGCGCAGAAGTTTACGTTTTGCCCCGACTGCGGGCAGACGCTCGAGGCTTTTGAGATGAATCCTGTTACTTCGGAGACTCAACCCGTCGAAGAGATCGCAGCCGCTCCCATTGCTGCGGACGACGCGGATCTTTTGGAAATTCCGAACGAAACCGTGCTCGCAGCTGCGGCTCACGAACACGAATCATTTGAGGCTCCGATCCTGGAAACCCCATCGACGGCAACCATTATCGAGCCGGTTCACGAGCCTACGACGCCGAGAGTTTCTGCCGCACCGTCACGCCCCTTTATTCAAACAACACCCATCGACGTCGATCGTAAGCCGGCATCCCTCGCGGACGAACATGACGCATTTATCCAGCAGGGCCAATTCTATGTAACGGTCATAGAGGAAAAGAACGTCAAACAACGCAACGGACTGTTACTCGGTTCCACGCTCTTAATGGTCACAACGGCGCTGGTTTTGACGCTTTGGTCGCTTTTCAATGTGCCGTTGTCGGTATACGCCATTGGCAGCGATGGTACGCTGGCGTCATTGGTCGATGAGGTTCCGGTAATTGAAGAAGAAGTCCCCATGCCGAAAGAAAAGAAGGATTCTGGCGGCGGCGGCGGCGGCGGGGGTGACAATGATCCGAATCCTGTATCTAAGGGTGAACGGCCTCCGATGCGTACCGAGCAACAAATTGCCCCTTCGGCTACTTCGGAGCGCCTTACAAATCCGACGATTCCGATTCAGATGTCCATCAAAGGGCCTATTAATGAGAAGATTAACGTCGATCGATACGGCAAAATAAACGGAGGGGATATTCTTTCTAATGGGCCTGGTTCGAATGGCGGTTACGGAGAAGGGAGAAATAAAGGTGCCGGCAGCGGCGATGGTCCGGGCGGGGGCTCGGGCAGTAATGGAGGACTTGGGGGCGGCACGAATGGAGGAATTGGTGACGGTGATGGACCGGGAGGCGGGGGACTGCCGCCTCCACCAGCCCGGCCTCGTGTGACCGAGCCGTTCAAGATCATTTCCAAGCCTACAGCCAAATATACTGATGCGGCCCGCCAAAATAATTTTACAGGGCGCGTGCTTTTACGGATTACATTTCTGGCTTCGGGGCAGATCGGCTCAGTTACTGCGGTTTCGAGCCTTCCATACGGCCTGACCGAGCAGGCGATAGCCGCCGCTAGACAGATCAGATTTGAACCTGCGAAGCGCGATGGCGTGCCGTACACTATAACCAAAACGTTCGATTACGGGTTTAATTTATATTAGATACGAGTGAACTCGGATTTGAAAAGCAGTGGCCGCTTTCGTAGGGCGGCCACTTTTGTATTATAGGTACTTCAGTATTACTAAATGGCAAAGCCTGCCCGATGCCGAACGGAAACCAAAGTCAAATGAATACAACTGTCTGTGAAGACGGGATATCAAACCTCTTACGGCAACGCATATTTTTGCACATTAGCATATCATCAACCCGCACCATATAATCGCGTGATTTCTGAAATTGTGCCCGCTCCTGCTCGTTCAAGTTGCGCGGCGACTGTTTTCGCTTGACGCGTTTTAGCCAGCGAACTTCATAGTCATTGCGTTCACGGCAATTCGGACATGAAAAACTCGCCGTTTTTACTTCCTGCCGCTCTTCGAATATATCGCGTTCCTGCATGTATTCTATTATAACGCTTCGCTCGCGTTAGAACCATCAATCATCTGTAAGAAAGATTTTTGCCGCAGATAAACGCAGATAACACTGATAAAAAGCTACAGGTATTTCTCCGATCCGCGTTATCTGCGCTGATCCGCGGCTAAATCTCGGAGATACTTGAAGCTGAAAATACCGGTGTCATGCCCGTCGGAAAAGTGAAAACTAAGCGCGTAACGTCCAACGATTGACATGTTATCAAACGTCAGGTTTTCGGCAATACTATCATCGAGTAGAATCTTTTCGCCAGTCCATTCATTGACGCATGTCGCGCATGGGCAGTGGCGTCGTAATTGAGCGGCATTGTATTGATTCTCGCTATCGTCCGACCATTTGATAGAGACTTGGGCGTTGGAATCTTCAATTATTTGCGTGGGTTCGATCGAGATGATCATATTCCTTAGTTAGCATTCGGTGGCGCAGCAAAGTTTGGAAGCCGACCCGGGGCATGAAACGTCGGGAAAACGCGCCTGTATGCCACGAAAACGCCGGCGAACATTATTGGCAGAGTTAAATACAAACCTATCCCACAGGCAAGGTAACCTATAAATCCTAATGCAAACTGGCAAAGCATCAGGCCGACCACGCCGCTCAGGTTCGCCCACACCGCCTTCGCACTCGTCTTAAACGCTTCAGGCCCCGAAAGGCCGCGATCGACGATCAGAGGATATGTAAAGATTATGAACGCGTGAATACAACCAAGAACAATAGCCATGATTATCCCTTCGACAAAAAGGGTTCCATAAAGAGCGAAGATAGCTGCCTCATTTATACGCCCATGCCCCTCGGCCATCGAAAACATAACGCCCGCCATTGAAACCCACATAACGACCAGGAAAATGATCATTGGAACTACAAGGATAAGGGTCGCAATTAGCGCGGGAATAAAGTAATTAAAGCCTTTAAAGAGGTCATTGAAGTCAGGGCGTTTTCCATCGGCCAGCCCGAATAGTACATAATAAATGCCGCAATACATCGCTCCAAGACCGATTCCCAATGGAATCAAACCGCCGATCAGAATCCCAACAAAGGTAATAGCCAGCATTATCCAATAATGCGGTTTTATAAGTTCCCAGCCTTCCTGAAAGCATTCGACCGCGCGAATTTGTCCGGTTGTAAAGTCCGTATTTTCCATAGCGTTATTTGTTGTCGTAGATAGTGGTCAAGTAATCAGACACCATTCTATCACTCGAAAACTGCGGCGTGAGCGTCGCGATCGAATTTTTCATCCGCTGTATCCATTCGATCGGAAGGCCTGTTTCGTCCATTGAATAAAACGCCGGTATGACCTTATTTTCGAGCGTCGAATAAAGAGCCTCGGCGTCCGCCGCGTCCATTTCTTCTTCTGTCCCCGCAGCCGAAAGTTCGCCGATGGCGAAACCGTTCTCACCGTTGAAACCCTCGATCCACCACCCGTCGAGGATCGAAAGGTTCAGCACGCCGTTCATCGCCGCTTTCATTCCGCTTGTGCCGCTGGCTTCCATCGGACGACGTGGAACATTCATCCAAACGTCAACGCCCTGTACCAGGTAACGTGCGACTTCCTGATCATAATCCTCAATAAAAACCGCCCGCTTTTGCCAGTTCGAATCGTGATTGATGCTCATCAATTCCTGCAAGATCGATTTTGCTGTGCGGTCCTGCGGATGTGCCTTTCCGGCAAAAACGAACTGCACCGGACGATCCGCATGGTCCACCATTTTGAGCAGTCGGTCGATGTCGGTAAATAGCAGATCCCAGCGCTTATAGGCCGCGACACGGCGGGCAAACCCGATGGTCAAAATATCCGGCGAGAACAAATTCTGGGTGTTCTCGTGCTCATTGATCGTGTCGCGCGTGCCGGTCTCTTTGGAACGTGTCCGCTCGCGAATAAATGCAATAAGAAGACTCTTTAGGGTCCGGTGAGTGGTCCAGAGATCAGCAGCGGGTAATGAATCGACCGCTTTGGCCCAAGCGTCTCCGTCGCGAACGATCTCATGCCAATTCGCGCCGATCTGTTTCTCATAAAGCGTTTGAAACGCCGGTGCGACCCACGTCGGAGCATGAACGCCATTTGTCACCGACGTGATCGGAACCGCATCAGCATCGCTTAAGCCGGGAAACATCTTGAGCCATAAATTACGTGAAACTTCACCGTGTTTTGCACTAACGCCATTGGCAGAGCGCGTCATGCGAAGCGCAAGCGGCGTCATTCCGAACTGCTCCCCTGCGTCCTCGATATCGGCGCGGCCCAAAGCAAGAAACTCATCATTTGTCAGCTTGAGCGACGTAATATACTCTTCGCTAAAACACTCGCTCAGGCTGACAAATGATGAGTTTCTTGCTTTGGGCCGCGCCGATATCGAGGACGCAGGGGAGCAGTTCGGAATGACGCCG
>JBKJJR010000022.1:0-5012 GCA_046597835.1 Pyrinomonadaceae bacterium | reverse complement strand
AACAATCCAAATGCCGGAATCATTTCTACTACCAACACAATATTAGCCGGAGTCTGGTTCGGCGTTGCGTATGTCAAGACGCGTGATCTGTGGTTTGTTTGGGGATTGCACCTAATGTGGAATTTCGTCCAGGGTTCGATCTTCGGCATAGAGGTCAGCGGGCTGACCGAACTATCAACCGCCCCGCTACTTCGCGAGATCGACAACGGCCCGGTCTGGCTAACCGGCACAACCTACGGCCTCGAAGGCGGCATCGCCTGCACCATCGCGATCCTTGCGAGCATTCTTTCAATACACTTTTTTAACGCAACGACGCAAAGTCGCCAGGAAGCAAAGGAAATCACTTAAAATTCTTCCCTTTGCGTCTCTGCGACTCAGCGACTTTGCGTTAAAAATGAACTAAGCGATCTGGATCTTAAATGATATATCCATTGCCCGAGCCGAATGCGTTATTCGTCCAACTGATATCAGGTCAACGCCGGCTTCGGCGTATGAGCGGACACGGTCGAGCGTCATATTTCCGGACGCTTCGATGAGGACGTTGGGGTTTAGATTGCGTGCCATATTGACAAGCTTCGCGGCTTCTTCGGGAGTTTGGTTGTCGAGCATAACGATCTCGGCACCAGCGGCGATCGCCTCTCGGAGCTGAGCCCAATTCGATATCTCCACCTCAATTTTATGCAGATGACCGACAGTCGCCTTGGCTGCTTGGACCGCTTCGGTGATACCGCCGGCGAGGGCAATGTGGTTGTCTTTGATCAGCACACCGTCGTCGAGCCCCATGCGGTGATTTTTACCGCCGCCGATGACGACCGCGTATTTCTCGAGCATTCTAAGGCCCGGCGTCGTCTTTCGCGTATCGACGATCTGCGCCTTTGTGCCCGCGACAGCCGTTACATACTGCCGCGTCAAAGTCGCAATGCCTGACATTCGCTGAATTAAATTCAAAGCCGTGCGTTCCCCGACGAGCAGAACATCGGCGTAGCCCTTCAGCGTCGCAAAAACCGTTCCTGCTTCGATCTCATCTCCTTCGTTGCAGGAAGATTCGATCTCCGAACTTTCAGGATCAAGGTGAAAAAACACCGCCTCGGCAACGTCTAGGCCGCACAGCACGAGCTTTTCCTTGGCGAGAAACTTCCCGACGCCGCGCGTATCCGCCGGCACCGTCGCCGTCGTAGTAATATCCCCGCGCCCGATGTCCTCGGCCAGAAACTCACCGATACTCGCCAACACTTCGCCATTCTCAAGCCAGTTCATAAGTTATGATATGAGTGCCAAAAGCAGCATAGCGAGGCCATACAAAACTATTGGCAATTTTCATGACTGAATAATACACGAAAAATGATCTGGAAACTCGGCGACGGCGAATTTGTGGTTCGCTGACTTTGGAGTTCGAGGCGTTTCGCCGTGCTTCCCGATTTACCTGTTTGTAACACAAACTGTCACAAAATTTTGCCCGCATCGTGGCTTAACTTCCCTGTTTGCAGTCACCTAGCCCGCCGATTTGTTGTACCACCTTGTACCGGCCTGTACCACGGGTGGGTGGTACACCGTAAACTATTGATTCCGTTAGGGTTACGACAGCATTTTGGGCTTGTACCACGATTTTCGAAAAAAAGTTTTCGTGATGTCCAGCAAACTTCAGTTTGGTGCGCCGAACCGTCAAATTGAAGATTAACGGACGTTGTTGTCAAAGAGCAACGATTGCTGAATTTACAACGATGCACGCCTCAAGCTAACAAATGCCCACGAAAATTGAAATACCAACTTTCCCGATATGGCGTGGATTTCTCGAAACGGCCTAACTTTCTCGATATGGCTTGGTTTTCTCGATTTGTCATGGTTTTCCTGGTTGCCGGCTTAAAACTTCCTTTCAGTTTAGATTGCCTCCACCTTCAGGTGGAGGGTTGAAGTAAAAGAAGGTTTGGGCTTTAGCCCAATAAAATAGCCAAAGCCAATCGGAAAATTCCTTTCCAGATTTGGGCTAAAGCCCGCTTTCTTCTTAAATCTGTCCTCCACCTAAAGGTGGAGGCAATTTATTGGAGTTTACGCCGGCCTTATCTGCTTTTCCGACAAGCCCAACTCAAACAATCGCGGATCCGTAAATTGAATCCACAAACGCTGCAAATCATTCACAAACCGTGTTTTAGTCAGTATTTATCACGTTTTTAATGAAATAACGGTTTGGGTACATTCATCAGTTCATGATCTGACTCTCACTATTAGCAGGAATTTTCACACTAATGCAGGTGCCCGAACCCTGTGCGGACTCGATTTCAAATATTCCTGCAATAAGCGACGTGCGTTCCTGCATACCAATCAGGCCGAATCCGTGTCCTGCTTCGCGACTGGTGGAAAGCTTTGTGAGATCGAATCCTGCTCCGTTATCTTCAACGATCAGCGTGATGTTGTCTCCGCTCTTTTGGAGCAATACATCAACGTGGGTCGCACCGGCATATTTGGCCGCATTGTTTAACGCTTCCTGAGCGATGCGGTAAAGGTTTATTTCCATCTCCGGATCGAGCCGGTGGCTGCCTAAACCGGTGGCGGTGAAAGTCGTCGGAATTACGAATCGCTTGCCCCATTCATTCACATAGGATTCGAGGGCCGCCGCTAAACCGAGTTCGTCAATAATGGTGGGACGAAGTTCCCAGATGAGAAAGCCTATATCGTCGTCTAGTGTTTGCCCTATTTCGGCAAGAGTAAGTAATCCGGCGCTAAGCTCGTCGTTATCACTTACGCCCATTTTCAACGTTTCGATCTTAAGTCTTAAACCCGTAAGCCGCTGTCCCATTTGATCGTGCAGGTCACGCGCAATACGGCTTCGTTCGGCTTCCTGCGTTTTCGCAACGCGCTGTAGGAGAGCGATCTTTTGCTCCTCGGCGATCTTTCTTTGAGAAATTTCAGCAACAAGATCGGAGTTTATTTTTGCCAATTCCGCCGTGCGTTCGGCGACTCTTAATTCCAACTCGTCACGGGCGTCCCGCAATTTTTCTTCCGCCTGTTTGCGCTCGGTGATGTTCATCACAATGCCGAGCATCCGCGTCGGCTTCCCCTCCTGAGTGCGATAGATGCTGCCATGCGCGGCGATCCAATGCGTGCTGCCGTCCGGCCAGATCACGCGACACTCGAAATGCCAGTCAGCCGTACCCAACGCCGCCTGGTTAAATTCCCGCTCGACGCGCGCAAGGTCATCAGGATGGACGTGCTTGAGAAAGATTTCCGAACCCCATTCAGCCACTGGTTCGGTGTAGCCGAAGCATTGGTCGTGGCGCAGTGAGCGAGTCGCTGTGTCTTCAATCAAATCCAAATCCCAATCCCCGATCTGCGCGGATTCGAGAATGAATTCCAGTGTGGCCCGGCTCTCGCGTAATTTTTCCTCCGCCCGTTTGCGCTCCACCCATTGCGCGATGCCATCGGCGACGGTGGCGAGTTCATTGAGCACCTCTTTGGAAAGCGGGTGGCGGGCGAACATCGCCATCACTCCGAGGACGCGGCCTTCTAGGGTCATCGGGTAACCGGCAAACGCCACCATGCCTTCGCGTTTCGCCCACTCGAGGTCGCTGATATTCGGGTCATTCAGAACGTCGTTGGTCAGCAGCGGCTGTCTGCTTTGGGCGATGCGGCCGATCTTGAATTCGCCAACTTGCACATGCCCGTGCGGACCATTGAGATGCGTGTATACGCCCGCGCTCGCTTGCAGTTCTAAAATATTTTCCGTCTCTTTGAGCGTCCAGACACGGGCGAAGGCCGCGTCGAGGTGTTTGACCAGCGCTTCGGCGCAGTGTTGCAAAACCGCCGGCAGCGTTTCGCCGCTGACCAGCGCGGTGCTGACGTCTGCGCGCAACGCCGCCAGCCGCACCCGCTCGCGCAACGCTTCCTCCGCCTGCTTGCGCTCGGTGATTTCACGCAAAGTCGCCGTGAACAGCGGCGGTTCGATTCCGGCGATGCGGTTGATGGACAGTTCAACGGGGAACTCGTGCCCATCCGCGTGCAGAGCGAGTACTTCGATCCGCTTATTCAGCACCGGGCCTTCGCCGGTCGCGAGATAATGCGCCAGTCCTTGGTAATGCCCCGGGCGCAGGCGCTCAGGGATAATTTTTTCCGCCAGCAACTGGCCGATGATCTCCTCGGGGCGAATGCCGAACGTGCTTTCCGCCGCAGGGTTGAAGCCCACCACTTTTCCCTGGTGATCCATCGTGATGATCGCGTCGAGCGCGCAGTCGAGTATGGCCGTCTTGCGGTTTTCGCTTTCGCGCGAAGCTTCTTCCATCCGCTTGCGTTCGGTGATGTCGCGGATGATGCTTAAGATCGTGCCTTCGCCGTCCGAGTCGATAAACGACCAGCTTGTCTCGACGGGAAATTCCGTACCGTCTTTGCGGCGGTGCACGATTTCAAACCGAAACGGCCCTTTTTTTACCTTTTGTATCTGGCGGGATAGTTGTGACTGCGTGGCTTCAGCGCGAATATCATGGATCGATTTCTTTAGTAATTGGGATTTTGTATAACCATAAGCATCGAGCGCGGCTTGATTGGCATCGATAATGCTTCCGTCTGTCCGGAAAACAAGCAGGATATCGAGACTTTGCTCAATAAGTATCTTGATAAGTGTCGTCGAATCCATATTTCTCGAAAGAAAATCCCGGCACGAATCACGAACGATCTGATTATCGATTAGAAACTAGTAGAAAGTTAGAACGTAGCAAAATACTATCAGAAATCCTTAAACAATGGAAATCTTTTTGACGACGAGGAATTTAGATGGAGGGTACTTCTCAATCACCGAGTATCCACGGGTCTAATTGAGAGCCTCCAGATTATTATTCAGCGTCGCAATCTGATTATCCAACTCCGCCTGGCGGTCGCGGAGTTCCTGGACCTTTTCGGCCGGGGCACGTTCGACGAAGTTTGCGTTGGAGAGCTGGGCGTCGAGGCGGGATTTCTCTTCGGTGAGCTTGGCGATCTGGGTGGCGAGGCGTTCGCGTTCCTTTTCGAAGTCGATCAGGCCTTCG
>JBKJJR010000332.1:0-6475 GCA_046597835.1 Pyrinomonadaceae bacterium | reverse complement strand
CGGCGATATTTGAATAAACCTTTTCCTCAGGTACACCCAACCGCGATGCAACAGCATCTGTTATCCGTTGATTCGCCTGATGCGGGACCACGATATCAACATCATCAACCGTATATCCCGCCTTGTCTAACATTTCGGCAGAAATATCCGCCATCGAACGCACAGCGACCTTGAAAAGCTCATTGCCCTTCATCTTAAAGAAATGGTCGCCTCTATCTATTGTCTCGTGCGTTGTTCCTAATTTCGTACCGCCGCCAGGACAATAAAGCTGATCCTCGTAACGGCCGTCCGAGCGGATCTTGGTCGCGAGAATTCCCTTACCTTCCGGTACCGGCCCAACAACGGCGGCACCGGCTCCATCGCCGAAAATTACGCAAGTCCCGCGATCCGTGTAATCGACGTATTTTGTGAGAACCTCGGCGCCAATAACCAAAGCATGTTTGATCTGCCTGGTCTTTATCATCGATTCGACCAACGTCAAACCATATAAAAAGCCGGAACACGCTGCAAAGACATCCATAGCGGCCGCGTTCGTCGCTCCGATCTGTGCCTGGATCAATGCTCCGGTAGAGGGCATGATCTGATCGGGCGTAGTCGTTGCGCAGATGATGATGTCTATATCTGTCGGCTCAAGCCCCGCGCGCCCAATTGCCTGCCGCGCCGCCTTTACACCGAACTGCGAGGTATATTCGTTAACTGCCGCTTTGTGACGCTGTTTAATGCCCGTACGCGTGGTTATCCACTCATCGTTGGTGTCGACGACCTTCTCCAGGTCGGCATTTGTCAAAATACCTGCCGGATAAGCGTGTCCCATTCCGATGATTCCCGCGTTTTGTGTCATTAAGCTTTAGATCTCAGATTTCAGATCTCAGATTATCGAATTGAATTTCTTCAATCGCAAATCGCAACTTACAAATCTAAGATCCCACTATTCAGCGTTTCTGACATCGATGATCTTCCGCCCTTTATACATTCCGGTCTTGGGATCAATGCGGTGCGGTACTTTTGCCTCACCCGTATCTTTATCCGTGTAGAACTGTGGTGTATTAAGAGCGTCGTGAGCGCGGCGCGTCCGCGTGCGTGCATGTGAATGTCGTCGTTTTGGATTTGGCATGATTACTCCGTAAAATTTCGAATTCCAGATTTCAAATTTCAGGTCAAGTCACGATCTGGAATTTGGAATCTGGAATTACTTCAACCCCTTAAGCGCCGCCCACCGAGGGTCTATCTCGTCGTCGGCACATTTACAATCTAACAAATTTCGATTCGTGCCGCATTTCGGGCACAAACCTTTACAATCTTCCTTACAAAAAACCTGGTTCGGCAAAGCCAACAATATTTGTTCACGAACCACCTCAGCCAGGTCGATCTTGCCGTCGGCCGCAATTGATTCGTCAAATTCTTCAACACCGATCTCTATCCCGTCTCCGGTTTCGCTCGCATCGACGAAAACATCATCGAGCGAAATATCCAATTGCTTTTCAAGGGGTTCAAGGCAGCGTGTGCAATTTAGCAAAATATCTGCCTTGATGCCTCCCCGAATATGAGCCTTATCATCTACCAGCTGCGATTCGCCGGTAAATTTCGCTGCGCTCGTTAGCGTCACTTCTTCACCTTCGAGGTCGATCGCCGCAGGATCGAACACAATTGCGATACATTTCGCAATTTTTCCAATACTGTACAGATCGATAAGCATTGTCAATAACTGCCTTCCGCAAGCCAAAGGCAAAGGACTAATTATAGTGTTTAGGGGGAAAGTGTCAAACCTAAAAGCAGTCAGTTGTCGTCCGAAAGCTCTAACTAAAAGCTGCCAGCTAACGGTTAGCGGCCAGAATCATATTTTCAGTTTCCTAATTTCTATCTTCCTGAGTTACACCTGTACCGACTGCTTCATCAAGCGTTCCAAATCCGCGTTCCTGTAATATCATGGCCAAACCCGCATTAATACCGCTCGCAAACGACGGTCCGCCGTAAATAAATCCGGTGTAGGCCTGTATCAGCGAAGCGCCGGCCGCAATCTTTGCAAACGCATCCTCAGCCGTGAAAATGCCGCCAACGCCAATGATCGGCAGTTTACCTTTCGAATATTTGAAGATCTTCGAGACCATTTCGGTTGAGATTTTTGCCAGCGGCTTCCCGCTCAAGCCGCCGTCACCAATGTGCTCGACACCTTTGGAAATAAGGGTCTCGCGCGCGATTGTTGTATTCGTTGCAATTATGCCCGAAAGTTGGTGTTTCAAAGATATGTCAACAATTGCCTCGATCTCAGTCTCAGCGAGGTCCGGTGCGATCTTCACAAGTAAAGACTTTGCACCGAGATCGATATTTCGATCCGTAAGTGATCCGATCAATTCTTCAAAGCTGTCAGCCTGCTGCAGTTCCCGGAGATTTGGCGTGTTCGGCGATGAGATGTTCACCGCCACATAATCAGCGACGCCGTGAATAATCTCAAAACACTTGACGTAATTTTCCGTCGCTTCTTCATTCAGAACCGCCTTATTCCTGCCGATATTTACCCCAACAACGCATTTACGATCGAGTTTTGTTAGACGTTCCGCAATGGCAACCGCACCGTCATTGTTAAATCCAAGTCGATTTATCAATGCCGCATCTTCTGGCAAACGAAAAAGGCGTGGTTTCGGGTTTCCGAGTTGTGGTTCGAATGTGACAGTCCCAACCTCGACAAATCCAAAACCCAGTGAAGCGAGTTGGTCGACAACCATTCCATTCTTATCAAAACCGGTTGCAACACCTAGCGGATTCGCGAACTTCAACCCGAATCTCTCAATTTCGCCAAATTCGTAATCTTCCGACGGCAAACCCATGTTGCCGAGACCAAGCTTCAACGCTGTAATGCCGATCTCGTGCGCCCGTTCGGCGTCAAAGCCGAACATCGCCGGACGAATTAATTTTTGCCAAATTAAACCCATTTCGATTCGATTCGATTTTAATGGAAGGGCCTCGCTAAACAAACTTTGAAGATTGAACTTTGAACTTGGAACACTCCTTTGTTACGATTTGCCTGTCTTATGGGTGACGAAATACATCTGATCGAAAAGTCGCGGATAATGGATTCGGTGGCTATGAAGCGTGCCCTCGCGCGGCTTGCGTCTGAGATCGTGGAGAAAAATCAAGGCCCGGCCGGCCTTTACCTCGTCGGTATCCGCCGCCGCGGCGTGCCTCTCGCCGAGCGTCTCCGCGACAAGATCGAATCCCTTGAAGGCGAAGCGCCGCTTTACGGCATTCTCGACATCACGCTTTACCGCGATGACCTATCCACCGTCGGAGCCAACCCCATCGTCAACCGCACTGAGCTTGAACATGACATTGAGGGTAAAAATATCATCCTTGTTGATGATGTTCTTTATACGGGACGCACGATTCGCGCTGCGATGGATCAATTGATGGATTTTGGCCGCCCAAAAAAAGTCCAGCTTGCGGTGCTCGTCGATCGCGGCCGCGAACACCGCGAACTGCCGATCCAGGCCGACTTTATCGGCAAGGTCGTGCCGACAAAGCAGACCGAGATAATAAAAGTCATGCTAAAAGAATTCGACGATGCTGAGGGCGTCGGCATTTTTGAGCGGCCGTGAAATTTGTAACCAGTTCATATTATGGAAAATCCGCAATTCGTAGTATGTCTCAATAATGAAGGTGTTCAAGCGTCATTGGAAGTGGGCAAACTTTATCAAATGCTCCCGGATGAAAACGCACTAAATGATAATTACTTAAGAATTATTGACGAGGATGGTGAAGATTATTTATATCCGGCCAATATGTTTTGCCCGATTTCCGTTCCGCCAGTTGCGGCTGAATCATTATTAAATCATTGAAAACAAGGTTAACGCCTTGCTTTTTTTGTCGGAACGCAGGCTGCCAGCCTGCGAGTGTAATATGGAAAAGCCGTTCCGAAGACGTGACCTACTCGGAATCCGCAATTTGAGCCCGGCGGAAATTACCGGCATTCTCGACACCGCAGAAAACTTTAGCGAGATATCGACACGCGAAGTCAAGAAAGTCCCGGCGCTTCGCGGCAAGACCATCATCAATCTCTTCTTTGAAGCCTCGACTCGAACACGCACTTCCTTTGAGCTCGCCGCCAAACGCCTTTCAGCCGACTCGGTCAATATCAGCGTGTCATCATCGAGCCTGAGCAAAGGCGAGACGCTGCTCGACACGGCGTTGAATCTCGACGCGATGGCTCCCGACTGCATCGTCGTCCGCCATTCGAGCGCCGGTGTGCCACACCAACTCGCCAAGGTAAGCCGCGCCGCCATCGTCAACGCCGGCGACGGCTCAAACGAACATCCGACTCAGGCCCTGCTCGATGCGATGACAATCCGCGAACACAAAAAGACGATCGCAGGTCTCGAGGTAGCGATCATCGGCGACATCGTGCACAGCCGCGTCGCCCGTTCGAATATTCATCTGTTGACCAAATTAGGTGCAAAAGTCCGCGTCGCCGGTCCGCGCACGCTCGTCCCTGTAGATTTCCAGCACCTTGTAGAAAAAGATCTGCAAGTATGCGAACATGTCGAAGACGCGATCGCCGGAGCCGATGTCGTGATGATCCTCCGCATCCAGCGCGAGCGTCAGGATTCGGCCTACTTCCCGACCCTTCGCGAATACGCGATCCATTACGGCCTGACCAACGAGCGACTCGATCTAGCAAAAAAAGACGCCATAGTTTTGCACCCCGGCCCAATGAATCGCGGTATCGAGATCTCGTCTGATGTAGCCGACAGTTCGCGTTCTCTCATATTGGACCAGGTGAAATACGGCGTTGCAGTGCGAATGGCAGTTCTTTATTTGGCGACTGGAGGGACTGCTGCGAGCTAACAATATATGAAGTTACTAATTAAAAATGGCCATCTTATCGACCCCGCCGAAAATCAAAACAGTGGCAAGGATCTACTGATCCAGAACGGCAGAGTCGTTGCGTGGCTTGGGCCAAATGACGGCAAACCTGAAGACGCAGAGATCTTTGACGCAAGCGGATTAATTGTTGCGCCTGGGTTTATCGATATGCATGTGCATCTGCGTGAGCCGGGGCAGGAGCATAAGGAAACAATAGCGAGCGGTTGTGCGGCGGCGGTTGCGGGCGGGTGGACAAGCGTTTGCCCGATGCCGAATACAAATCCGGTCAACGACAATGCCGCAATCACGCGATATATGATCGAACAGGCAGAGCGTGCCGGCCTTGCAAATGTTTTCCCTATCGGAGCGATAACAAAATCATCTGACGGAAGTGAACTTGCGGAAATGGGCGAGATGAAAGCTGCCGGTGCAGTTGCAGTTTCTGATGACGGGCGCCCGGTGTTGAGCGCCGGGATTATGCGTCGGGCGATGCAGTATGCACGTGACTTTGATCTGCCGGTGATCGATCATTGCGAAGACAAATCCCTGAGCAACGGAGGCGTAATGCACGAAGGAAAAATTTCGCTGCTTCTTGGTCTCAAAGGCATGCCCGCACTTGCCGAAGATATCGACGCCGTTCGCGACATCCAGCTTGCCAAAGAAACCGGTGCCCACATTCACATCGCCCACGTCTCGACGCAGGGCGCGATCGAGGCTATTCGCCGGGCAAAAGCAGAGGGCATCAATTTAACCTGCGAGGTCACGCCGCATCATTTCACACTGACCGATAGAGCAGTCGAGGGTTACGACACAAATACCAAAATGGCGCCGCCGCTACGTTCCGAAGAACATCTCGAGGCTATCATCGAAGGCATCAAAGATGGCACCATCGACGCCATCGCCACGGACCATGCTCCGCATCACGGGGACGAAAAAGCTCTCGAATACGATCGGGCACCATTCGGCATAACAGGGCTAGAAACAGCTTTAGGTTTAGCTTTTCAACAGCTTGTTAATAAAGGAGTTATAGATCTAACTAGATTGGTTGAACTATGTTCAGCCAATCCCGCAAAAATATTCAATCTAAAGAGCAGAGGAACGCTCGCTCCCGGCTCGATCTCCGACATAACGATCATCGACCCAGACCTGAAATGGACTTACAAAGCCTCAGAATCGCGTTCTAAATCGCGGAACTCGCCATTTAATAATTGGGAATTTACAGGGGCCGCTGTCGCGACAATAGTCGGCGGCAAAATTGTATACCGCCGCTAATTGAAGATCAAAAAATTGAATAAATAAATGGTGCCAGCGCCGACGATTGAGCAAAGATGAGCAGGCCGCCGAGCAGGACTAGCGTGAGGATCATCGGCAGCAGCCAATACTTTTTATTCTGTTTGAAAAACAGCCAGAATTCGTACAAGAGGCTAAATCTTTTCACAACAGAGATTTTAACCTATTAGAACAATCTTTCAAATTGCTCCTTGGTTTGCCGCGTGACCGTGCGGCGATGCCAATAGCTTTCGCGCCCCTTCGCGCGAATATCGAGCGGATCGCGTCCAAACAACCGCGAGAGAATTCCATAAGGAATAAACAAGAAGATATAGATCACCGTAAGCAA
>JBKJJR010000272.1:0-4250 GCA_046597835.1 Pyrinomonadaceae bacterium | reverse complement strand
CAAAACTTCTTTCATAGGCGCCATTTTGAAATCGCGCAGCAATTTCCTCAGCCGCCGCTCGGTCGCGCCGAGATTAAAATAATGCGTCAACGCGATCCGACGCGGCACGTCGATCCGCGGATGATCAGGATCGAGTTCCCACGGATGCAGGTAAAAAGTGACCGGCTCGCCCGAACGATTTACCGACTTTATTGCTTGTTTGGTTAATTGATACGGGTATATCCGAAAATACGCCCCGCCCGAGATGGGCATCGTAAAACCCGGCAGTTTTAGCGTCGAGATCGGGAATTCTACAAATTCGTGCCTTTCGCGTTTTATCTTATACGGAAAACGCGGAGCGTCCGCGATACCGTAACGGTAATTCAGAACGGGAAAAATGCTCGAATCATATTTAATTCCGAGTTCTCCCAGGATATCCAAAGCCCACAGCGAATCCTTTGTAATTGAAAAAAATGGCGCCCGGTGGCCGAGGACTTTTTTCCCCGTAAGATCTTCGAGGAATTTGATCGCTCGTGTCAATTCTTCTTTAAAAAGTTCCGGAGCCTGTGTGTAGATCAGCGTATGCGAAAAACCGTGCGTTCCGATCTCGTGTCCTTCGGCCTCGATGCGCTTTACGATCTCAGGATGCTTTTCAGCGACGTAACCAAGCATGAAAAAAGTCGCTTTTACATTTGCTTCATCGAGGATCCGAAGCAGCTTATCCCCCGCCGCTTCGATCCTACTTTCAAAACGATCCCATTCTGAATAAGGGATCTCAAGCCCTTGATACCAATCTTCAAAGTCGATCGTTAGAGCATTTGTTACCGGCACATTTGTCATACTTCAGAAAATCTAAGATGGTAACCGGCTGAGCCAATCCGCGACAAGCCTTTTTCAGCCAGTGGCGGCGGGTTATGCGAAAGTGCGGGGAAATCGCTGCCGGTTACCAAACTGTTCCTCAATATTTTATCATCAAAGAGCTCCCGATGTTCGGCATCACTTAGCGATCTATAAATCGCTGAAACCAAAGTTCGAGCATCAACAGCGACCAAAGTTGAAATGCGTGGTCTCGTTTTGCCGATATATGTTCGTTGACATATCTCTCGATAATTTCAGGCTTTATGATGCCACGTTTCAATGATTTTTCCGACAGCAAAACGCCGCAGACAAAATCCTTCATCTCGCCGCGAAACCATTTGCCGATCGGAACGCCGAAGCCCATTTTTCGGCGATAGACAACGTCTTTGGGAACGAGACAGGCGGCTACCTTCTTCAAAAGTGATTTGGTCTCGAACCTGCTCATTTTGAGATTTTCCGGCAGACTCGCGGCAAACTCTATTAATTTATGGTCGAGAAACGGCGAACGTGCTTCGAGCGAATTTGCCATTGACGCAATATCGACTTTTACTAATAGATCATTTGGCAAATATGTCATTTGATCTGTCAAAAGCGTCGCGTCGAGAGTACCAGTTCCGTTTGCGACGGCAAACCAACGATCTAAAAAGCCGCTCGCATTCTGGCCGGAAACCGATGAGGCAAAACCCGTTGTGTAAAGCTCTCGTTTGGCGTCCCGGTTGAACGTGGACATCCAGCGAAAATAACGCTCGGTTCGCGGCAGATTCGCAGCTTTCAGAAACCGTTTTGCGTCACGAAAACGGCTGCGTTTCAGCTCAGATGTCGGCAATAGATTTACGGGGGCCTCGACAAATATTCTCCTTAAGGCGCGCGGTACGCGGTTGTAAGCTTCGGCTATGCGCATCGCGGCGTAGCGTTCATAACCGGCAAAACTCTCGTCACCGCCATCCCCGTTCAAGGCTACGGTTACATGTTTCCGTGTTTCTTTTGAGACATAGTAGGTCGGTATCGCGCTGGAATCCGCATAAGGCTCACCATAGTGTTCGACCAATGTTGGGATCACGTCAAGAGCGTTGGGCCGGACGATGAATTCGTTATATTCTGCACCCACATGCTCCGCGACGCGTTTTGCGTACTTGAGTTCGCTATAATCTTCTTCGTCAAAACCGATTGAAAATGTTTTTACAGGCTGTGCGCTTTCTTGAGCCATCAAAGCAACGACAGTTGACGAATCGACTCCGCCGGAGAGAAAAGCGCCTAACGGTACTTCCGAGATAAGACGCATCCGCGTGGATTCTCGCAAAATCCGCGTGGTTTCCTCGATCGCTTCGTCCTCGGTGATCTTTATTTTTTTCGAAAAATCCGGCTGCCAATATCGCTTCGTCTTGATGCTGCCGCCTTTCCAGAGCATCCAATGACCGGGCTCGAGTTTGCGAATTTGTTTGAACGCCGTCTGCGGAGCCGGGACGCATAGGAACGACATATAGCTGTCGATCGCTTCCATGTCCACTTCGCGTGAAATCGCCGGGTGTTTTAATACTGCTTGAAATTCAGAGCCAAAAATAAGATCGCCGTTTTTTTGATGTGAATAAAGAAGCGGCTTTTTGCCCACTCGGTCGCGTGCCAGAAAGAGAGACTTGTCCGTCTCATCCCAGATCGCAAGAGCGAACATCCCACGTAAAAATTTTAGACAGTCGGTGCCGTATTCATCGTAAAGGTGAACGATGGCTTCGGTATCAGATCTTGTATAGAATCTGTGGCCGCGCTTTTCAAGATCCTCTCGAAGCTCGCGATAGTTATAGATCTCGCCGTTAAAAACTATCCATTTGGACTTATCCGCATTGTGGATGGGTTGTTTGCCGCCAGCGAGGTCGATGATGGACAGCCGTCGCATCGCCAAACCAACATTTTCGTGGATGTAGAAGCCATCGTCATCAGGCCCGCGATGAGCGATGGCTTGATTCATCGCTTCGAGAATTGAGCGGTCAACCGCATTGCCATTGGCGTTTATAAATCCAGTGATTCCACACATCTATAACTCATTTGACCGCCAAAACACGCGAGCGAAGGCTGCTTGCAACGCGTTTCTCAGCAGCCGCTCTGAGCAGCCGCTTATTTTCCCTGTTTTCCTGAAAGATGGTCCAACCGGCACTGATAAAAATAAACAAAAACACCTGAATTTGTGTCCGTTGTCGGTATGCAGTTCCGACGTTTCCCTGAAAGATCGAATACGACAGCGTCAGCATCAAACTAAATAAAATTATCGGGAAAGTGTTACGCAATCGATGTTTTATCGAATAGACTAAACCGATAATTAAGAATGGGATCATTGCCCACCAAACCAGCACTTCCGGGATTGTGATCGCCTGTCGTAAATTGGACGCCTGCCATGGAAACGGGGCAAACATTAGGTACGCCAATCCGAGAGGTATCGCCGAGAGTGCCCCTTCAGTGGTGGACACGTCGGCCTCTTTTTCAAAGCCTGAATCTGCGGCACCCGCCAGGTTTGCCCGGCTGCTCTGGATACGTTCAAGATTGGCGAACTTAGTCAATTCAATGCTGGCATTTCGCCCGACGCCCAAATATAAAAGTGAAACGCCGACCAAAACGACGACGGCAAGGCGGCGAAACATCGACCTGTTTGAGTTCGAGATGCCGATCAAAAAACTGCCCGCCACGGCAACCACCACCATATAGAAAATATAAAACCTCAGCGATAACGTGCCGAAGAGCGAAAAGATAAGCAGCGCCAACGCCGCGTAATTAAACTTTTTCTGAAGCTCTAGCACCATTGTCATCGCGAGCACAAGCAAAAAAATTATGAGTCCGTCTTTCAGCAGCTGGCCGGACCAAATTATGAAAGAAGGAAAAACGGCAATAGAGACGGCCGACACCTTTGCGACGCGTAGATTATTAAAGATTTTTTTTGAGCAAAAAAATACAAGCGGAGCCGTGGCCGCCCCCACTACTGCGCAAAATGATTGAGCGGCGAAGATATTTCGGCCAAGGAGAAGGTAGATAGAACCCGTGAAATAGGTCATTCCCCATGCAAAGCCGCTCCCCGGATCGTTTTGAAACATCAGGAGATCGCTTTGCATGTTATGTCCCAGCCAAACAGCAACCAAACTCGCACCGCTTATATCGTAGGCTATCGCATCGCCGCCGAAAAAACCTCGCAATTCGAAGATGTGCACCAAAATGCCAAATCCCATTCTCAAAGCCAAAGCAACGAGAAAGACCGCAGTGACAAATTCCTTTTCTTCAGTAAATCGCCGGAAGACCGTCAACGCAAAGCCTGATAGAATGACAACCGTCATCAGCGCGACCGCGCCGTCGGGAAACGGTATCGCAAACAGCCCCAGGGCAATTATCACCGCACAGGCGAGGATCAAAAACTTATTCAGCATCACGCACTC
>JBKJJR010000270.1:0-3982 GCA_046597835.1 Pyrinomonadaceae bacterium | reverse complement strand
GCGGCCCTCGTTGAGAGTTTCGATCGAGACCTTGTAGCCCTTGCCGACCTCACCTAAAACATTCTCCTTCGGCACTTTGCAGTTGTCGAGAATAAGCTCGGTCGTTGACGAAGCGCGTATGCCGAGCTTGTCTTCTTTCTTGCCGACCGTGAATCCTTCAAACCCTTTCTCAACGATAAACGCGGTGATGCCCTTGTAACCCGCATCAGGATCGACCGTTGCAAACAGCACAAAGATCTCAGCCTCGTTGCCGTTCGTGATCCATAGCTTCTGGCCGTTCAATTCGTAATGATCGCCCTTATCGATCGCGCGTGTTTTCAGCGCAAATGCGTCCGAGCCTGAACTCGCCTCGGACAACGCATAAGCGCCGACCTTACCGGAAGCAAGCTGCGGCATGTATTTCTTTTTCTGCTCATCGTTTGCCCAACGCATAAAAGCGTTAGTCACGAGCGTATTATGGACATCAACAAATACCGACACCGAGGCATCCACTCGCGCAAGTTCCTCGATCGCCAAAATTGCGTTAAATATCGTCGATCCCGCTCCGCCATATTCTTCAGGCGATTCGATTGCCATCAGGCCCAGCTCAAAGCATTGTTTGATAAGATCGCCGTCGAGTTTCCCGGCGTGCTCCATTGCTTCGACCTTTGGCCGAACTTCGCCCTCGGCAAACTCGCGAACGGAGAAACGAAAAAGGTCTTCTTCTTCTGACAAAACGGTCAAACCGGCGTTTGACAATGCGGCTCCAACGGCTGTGCTCATAGCTAATTCCTCTTAACCTAACAGTTTATTGATCGACTTTGCTAAAATAACATTTTAATCAAGCCGTTAGGCAAAGGCAACGTGGAGCACCCTTCGATCGAAACGCAGCAAAACTCAAAAAAACACATCAACCGTCTAAAGGTCACCGCTGGGTTGCTGACAATAATAGGCCTCGCCCTGTTTGCGTATTTTGTTTACTCGGTCGGCGTGGACGAGCTCTATCACGGAGTGTTGAGATTCGGCATGGTCGGATTTGCGGTGATACTGAGCGTACATTTTGTAAAGATCTGTGTCCGCGCCATCGCGTGGAAGCTCTGCGTCCACGAGCCGTATTCGTTAAGTATCAGGGATACTATACCAGCCGTCGTCATCGGCGAAGCAATGAGCAGCACCTTCCCGCTCGGTATATTGGTCAGCGGAACCGCAAAGGCGGTCGCGGTCCGCCATCGGATCCCGCTCGTCGCAGCCCTGTCGTCGGTCGCGACGGAAAATCTTTTTTACAGTCTCGCGACCAGCATTTTCCTGATCGTGGGCGGCACCATTTTGCTCACAGGTTTCGCCATCGACGAGACCATGAGAACGGCGGTGATCGTTTTGATCACGTCGGTCAGCATCGTTCTCGTCCTGCTATTTCTGATGGTGATTAGGCAATGGCATTTTGCCAGCGCTATCTGCAATTGGATCTATAAGAAAGGCTTTTTCCGCTCGGCTTTGGAAAATGGCAGGCAAAACGTTCGCCGGTTCGAGGATCTGATTTACGGCTTTTACCGCCACTACCCAAACCGCTTCCTGCCGATCTGTCTGCTCGAGGCGTCGTATTTTGCTTTAGGCATCACCGAGGTCTGGTACATCCTCAGCCGCCTGACCGACACCTACCCGACCGTGCTCAGCGCATTCCTAATGGAAGCCGTCAGCCGCCTCGTAAACGTGTTATTCAAATTGATACCGTTCGTAATAGGCGTCGACGAGGCCGGAGCCCAAATAATCGGCGACACCGTCGCCCTCACCGCCGGCGTCGCCATAACCCTAGCTATCATCCGCAAAGGCCGCATCCTCTTCTGGACCGCCATCGGCTGGTTGTTCATTATTAAACGCGAACTCTCATTCCGCAAAATCTCACTACCCAATCAGAACCGCGAGCGGTAGCTACCGGGTTCTTCAAATACCCGCGTCACCGGCACGGGCGACAGAAGCCGCCTCGTCGAGCGACAGCAGGAGCATCGGCGAGCCTTCGAATCTTACGCACCTCACATCGCGAAACACGCGGATTGCGGTGACCTTGATCCCGAATTGTTTTATCAGGCGCTCGGCTCTGACGACCAAAGTTTTCTTGCCGCGTCCCATTCGCCTGACGGGGAAAAAATGTATGTCGACGGCGACCGGAGACTTTATGCCGATGCGATTGGTTTTCGGGTCGTACAGCAGCGTCACGCTCGCCGGCCGTCCTATCGCCCGGAACGCATTCGCGTTCATCGCGATCTCGCCCCGTCGGTTCAGGCTTACATACAACCTCGGCTGTTTCTGCTTCTTTTCCGGTCTCTGGCGAACGATCTTCCAACTGTCAGTCATGACTTCTTCCGTCGGGGCGGCCGTTTAACCGTGACCGTGTTCGACAGGTCGAGCAGCATGTTGCCTTCGTTGTCGAGATCGGCTCCAACGAATTTTTTGCGTCGAGTCGAGCTTGATCCCAAAATGTTGGTAAAACGGGCTCGCATAGACCAGGTAACATCAAAGGTTTTTTGACTAATTTGAACTTTACCAATCTCTCACGACCAGAGTTGCCGAGAACAATGTTGTCAGGCTCGACAAAAACGGTCAGATGTGTCAGAATTTCATTTATATTAACAGTATATTATTTTAGGAGAGCAAGACTTGATGTCAGAAGAAGCAGTACAGGCAGCGGAAGAACAGAAAGACACTGTTGAAGAGGTTAAAGAACCGGCAATGGAAATAGTCGCGGCGGAATCGTCGAGCGAGGTTGCAGAAACGCCGGTTGCCGAAGATACGGCACCACCGGAAGACGTTTCGTTTCACACCGTCGAGAAAGAAGGTAGCGTGACGGCGATATGGGAAATGCAGGGGCAAAAACACCTGCGAACCATTGACCCGCGTTCCATCGAGGGCAAGCAGATCCTCGCACTTTTCGAAACGGCGGGTTAAGAATTTTTTAGCCACGGATTAACACGAGATCGCACGAATGTTTTGTTTGTGTGGTTTCGTGTTTTTTAGTGGGTTCAACGATTGTTTGGTATTAGATCTAGTATTGGGTGGCGTGACCTGGATAACTGTTTGTTGTCCAATAAGGCGGCCGCGACAATTCCTATTCCCGCCGATGTAAGAAATATTGCATCAGCATTGCGGATAGTTTCAATCTCTGCCTCGACTTCTTTGCAGTCCAGATTTTCTAATACAAATTCGCGTGTCGTTCCGGGCAGGCAGCCTGTTCTGAGACTCGGCGTGTGCAGCACACCATCTTTAAGCCAAAAGACATTTGCCATCGTCGCAGAAGTAATTTCGCCGCGTTCATTGATTTGGATTGCCTCATCAAAACCTCGAGTTTTTACTTCTTCCAGCGCCAAAATTTTGTCGAGATAGTTACACGATTTGATCCCGGCAAGCGGTGAACGCGAATTTATATTGTATGGCGACACCGTCAGACGAAAATTGTCTGGAGCCGTCCGCATTTCTGCGGTTATTATCAAGGGGCTGGTTTTTTTGTTCCCATCAGTCGGCCAAATATCACTTGGCGAGTCGTCCACGAAAGTTATTCGGGCTCTGCCAAATGAAATTCTATTTTTTGCGATAATTTCATCGAGTGCTCGTCTGATGTTTTCTTCCGAATACTCTGAGAGATCAATGCCGACTTTCGCCGCGTCACTACCTAACCGTTGCCAGTGTTTTTTCCACAAGAAAGGTTCCCCATTCAACACACGAATAGACGAAAAAACTCCACAGCCGTAAAGGATTTGTTTAGTGGCTTTTGACATTAAAACTTTGACGATTTGGTCCTACTTTCGCTTTTCTTGCAAAATTCGCTGACGATATCTGTAAACAATTCACTCTTTTCCTCCGGCGGGACGTGGCCGCAGTCTGTTAGGACGACGAGTCGGGAATTGAGAATTTCCTGACAGAGCTTGTAGCCGCCTTTGATCGGGATAATGGTGTCCTGATCGCCCCAGATAATTAAAGTAGCTTGATTTATTAGATGTGCGTCCTGCTC
>JBKJJR010000350.1:0-7461 GCA_046597835.1 Pyrinomonadaceae bacterium | reverse complement strand
CGCGCCACGGCCGCGTAAAAGTTGACTTGGACACATCTAATAGATAACATCGTAAGTTGCTTTTTGATATGCTCCCGTAGCTCAGCTGGATAGAGCGACGGCCTTCTAAGCCGTAGGTCGCAGGTTCGAGCCCTGCCGGGGGTAAAGGTCGATTTAGGATTTTGGATTTTAGATTTTAGATTGCGGACAGGAAAATTTCTGTCCTTAATCCAAAATCGGCAATCCAAAATCTAAAATCAGAAATGGCGGCTATAGTTCAGCGGTTAGAGCGCCTGATTGTGGTTCAGGATGTCGTGGGTTCGAATCCCACTAGCCGCCCCATTTTTTTCTAGATTTCGCACCTGAGTTGTCTTTTTTCCGGTTTTGACAGCACTGTTTTTTAAAGAGACGGAAGAATTGAGATAACGCGGCCTGTTTTATTCCAACTTTTTTGGAATGATGAATGTCTAACTTATTAGTTTATTGAAAAAAAGCGGTCGTGAGAGCCAGTTTTACCGCGTTTTAGGGTGAGAGCTTTTTCTTGCACCAGCAGTGAAAAAGTGCTATGTTTAGATTCTTAGACCCAAGAGCAGAGAGTCGAATTAACTCTGTATATTATTTAGTTTTAGAAGGTAGTAACAATGAAAAATTTTGTGGCTCATGCCGCCCGGATCGCATCGTTTGCGCTGTTAACATTGCTCCTCGCGTCTTTGGCCTTTTCGCAGGCCGGTTTGCGAAAGGCGATGGACTATGACGCGGACGGCAAAGCCGATTTCGCGGTCTTTCGCCCAAGCAACAATGTTTGGTATATCAATAACAGCGGCGGCGGCATCACTGCAACTAATTTCGGACTCCAGGCAGAAGATTTTATGACGCCGGGCGATTACGACGGCGACGGTAAGGGCGACATCGCGGTTTGGCGCGATACCAACGGTTCTTGGTATTGGCTGAGCAGCATGGACGGAACCTTTCATTCTTACAACTTTGGCATCGCCATGGACGAGCCTGTCGCGAGAGATTACGATGGCGACGGAAAAACCGATTTCGCGGTCGTCCGCCGCACGAACGGAACGATGATCTGGTACATCCAGCATACGGTCGATACGAATTATTCGGCCATTCAGTGGGGGCTTTCGACCGACTTCACGGCCCCGGGCAATTATGACAGCGATAACAAATTTGATATTTGTGTTCAGCGGCCCGGCAGTTCGCCGACCGCACAGGCAACATTTTATGTAAGGAAAAGCACCGACAACGGCGTTATCGCTCAGCCGTGGGGTCTTAGTAATGACCTCGTGGTTCCTGCAGATTATGACGGCGACGGAAAAACCGATTTCGCGGTCGTTCGAGAAGGCACTCCGGCGGCTCCAAATTTTACATGGTATATTCTCAAGAGCAGCGACGGAGGCGTGATCGCCGATGTGTTTGGGCTGTCAACCGCCGACGTCAACGTGCAAAACGACTATGATGGCGACGGCAAAGCAGACATAGCAGTGTGGCGCGACACTAACGGCACCTTCTATTATAAGAAAAGCTCGGACGGTGGTTTCGGCGCCTTTCAGTGGGGAACAGCAAATGATTATCCTGTCGCGAGTTACGACACGCACTGATCTGATAGACAGTTTCTAGGCATAAATGGTTGAAGGCACACTGCCTTCGGCCATTTTTGTTTATGAGTTTTTGGCATTCCGATGACCGACATTCAAACCACGATCAGAAAAGCCTTTCCGCAAAAACGCGTGGTTATTCTCGGCGACCTCGTGGCGGATCAATTTCTCAATGGAACGATCTCGCGTGTTTCGCGAGAGGCTCCGGTTTTCATCCTTCGGCACGACAATACCTTGACCCTTCCCGGAGCGGCCGCAAATGCCGCCGCAAACGTCGTCTCGCTCGGCGGTAAACCAATATTGATCGGCTTTGCGGGAAGCGATGCAAATGGCGATTTACTGTTAAATAGGTTGCAAGAAATGGGCGTCGATACCGCAAACGTCGTGTCTGACAGATCTCTTAGCACTAGTACGAAAGTACGAGTGCTAGCCGGTCAGCACTATGCGGCCCGCCAGCAGGTAATAAGGATCGACTACGAAAATTCGGCCTCGGTATCAGATGCGCTTAGAGAAAAGCTTCGTGAAAACCTGATGGCCGCAGGAGCTATTGCCGACGCGATCATTATTTCCGATTACGATTGCGGTACTGTAACCGGTGAGCTCTATGAGGCAGCGAAAATGATCTCGCTCGAGCGTAAGATCCCTTTGATCGTAGATTCGCGTTACCGGCTGGCCGAGTTTCCAGATGCTTCAACCGCAACTCCGAACCGTGAAGAAGTGGAGAAAATACTCGGTGAGAATTTCTCGACTGACGATTGTGCACAGCTTTGCGAGAGTTTAGGTTACGATGCTCTTTTGGTAACCAATGGGAACGAGGGGATGCTTGTTATTGAAAAGGGAAAGCCGCCGATCAGTATCGATGCGGTTGGATCAAAGGAACCGGTCGATGTCACCGGCGCAGGCGACACGGTGATCGCGGCTTATGCTTTGGGACTTGCATCCGGATTGACCTATTCCGAAGCCGCTAAAATTGCCAATCACGCTGGCGGCATCGTCGTTATGAAGAAAGGAACGGCTACCATAAGCATTGGAGAATTGTGCGAATCGCTGAACCCCAATGCAGGTCCTCCGATGTCAAGGCTTGCTAAATACTGAAATGATGCATGACCATTTCGCACAAATTCTCGATCGCGACGGTGTCGTGCGTGATACGACAAATGTCAGATCCGGCGGAGCTAAGGTCGTTTTAGCAAACGGCTGTTTTGATCTCTTGCACGTCGGCCACGTTCGCTATCTCGCCGGCGCAAAGGCACTCGGTGAGATACTTGTTGTCGGAGTAAATTGCGACGAGCAGGCACGTCGACTCAAAGGCGAAGGCCGGCCGATAATGTCGGAAACCGATCGAGCCGCAATGGTCTCGGCGCTAAAACACGTCGATTTCGTGACTATCTTTCACGAGCCCACGGTGGAGGAATTGATCCGTGCCATCAGGCCCGATTTCCATGCAAAAGGAACCGACTATACGCAGGAATCTGTGCCGGAACGTGAGATCGTTCGTGAATGTGGCGGAACGGTCGTCATCGTCGGCGACCCAAAGGATCATTCGTCCACAAACATAATCAACACTGTGCGGCAAAAAATATAGACGATGTGGAATGCGCGCACTAAGGATGACCTGATCATAGAGGTTTGGGAAAACCTCGATTGCGAAAATGTGGGGGCCGCCGAGATCAAAGCGATCGAAACCGTTGTCGCAGATCAGTATGGCGAATCGGCCCTAGACTCCCCGATGGTGATCGCACGACTCGTGGCTGATGAAGGCGCTGATCTGCGTCATTCCGAGATAATGAATCTCTATTTGAAGCGGGCGTCTGACCGCCCTTACGACGGGGCATTGCGAAATATTGTCAGGACCGACGATCTGAAAAGTACACTCGCATCGATCCGCAATCTGGAAAACCTGCGGCGAAAATACCTGACGGGAAATGATAAACAGGGGTTAAGGCTGGTCCGCGAAACAGCGATCCGCGGCAAACAAACTACGGCAGAAACAGCCGAGAAGAAAAATCTTGACGAGACAACGCGAAATGTAAATGTGGAGATAGCCCAATGGTTCACGGTGTGGCTGCAAACTCCGGAAGTTTTTGAAAGCTGGGTCACACTTAGGCAACGATCGTCGGATTTCATAGAAAAATTTGGTTCGAATAAATAATGCGCCGTTTTTATGCCCCGATCGAAAGTTTTACCGATGATCAAGTGAAGCTTGATGCGGACGAGACGCGGCATCTGCGCGATGTGCTGCGTTTGCATGTTGATGATGAAGTTTCAGTTTTTGATGGTACTGGCCGTGAATTTCATTGCTCTATTCTTGAAATTGGAAAGAAAAGTTCATCGCTAAAAGTTGTTGAGGAAATCCAGCCCGAGTCACCGGAGTCCACATTTGAGATCACGCTCGCCGCGACTGTTTTGAATGGCGAAAAATATGATCTGATCATACAAAAGGCGGTTGAGCTTGGAGTAACAACTCTTGTACCTCTACATACCGTCCGATGCGATGTGAGGATAAAAGACGCTTTAAAGCGCATGAATCGCTGGCAGCGCATCGCTCTTGAGGCTACAAAGCAATCAGGCCGCGCAAAGCTAATGCAGATAACCGAGCCGGTCGAGCTTGAGACATTATTCGCAAATACAAAAGACGAAAATGTCGTCTTGTTTTCTGAACGTGACGGAGATAATTTTCCGGGCATTAAACCGGCAAAAACAATTACCGCTGTGGTCGGACCAAAAGGCGGTTGGGATGATGTTGAACTGGATGCCGCAAGATCGAGCGGAATCAAGCTGGTTACGTTTGGTGGCCGCATTCTGCGGGCAGAAACCGCTGCAATTGCGATAACCGCTATACTCCAACACAAATTTGGCGACTTGAATTGACTTAAAAGTTCGCTTTTTTCGGCCTGTAATATGCCTGGCCGCGCTGCTTTAGTTTTGCTTTTGCTCCCAAAGCATCTATGAATGTAAGAAGCAGTTCCTTGTCGTTAAATTTAAAGTTTGCCGTGCCTCTGGCGTCAACATCGGGGTCTTCAAAATTTATGACCAGGTATTTGCTCTCGGTTGATTTCAAACCGGCCAACCCCGCTCCCGGCAGCGGCAAGCGGCTGATAACATTCCCTGTCTGGGAGACATGCTCTTTGACATCCGGGTAAATAACGACAATCGATGTATAGGGAATCGAAAATATTTCCCTGTTATCCTTGCGATAAAAGACCACACGTTCGTTGGCATCATCAAATTTGAAATATCCGGTCTCCTTCCCTGTAGAACCAAATATGCCACCGTCGTAACGGGCCTTGAAGGATTCGGGCAATGGTTTAGTTGAGTGGTTTGGAGTCTTATCAACCGGACGCGGCTGAGCCCCGACAAGCGCCGAAAAGCAGAACAAAACGAATGTTACAAGCAATAGCTTTTTCATATATTGTCATAGACGCTTTTCAGTGGCGGAAGGTTGTTATTTTGCCGCTGAAAACCCTAAATTATTGATATATGGTTCAAGACGCTCTTTTGCTATCTGGACGTATTCCTCAGAGATCTCCGAACCGAGCCACAAACGCCCTAATTGATGAGCGACCTTTGCCGTCGTGCCGCTTCCCATAAAGCAGTCATAGACTATGTCACCTTTGTTAGTCCAGGTTTTTATTTGATCCTCAACGAGTTGTTCCGGAAAGATCGCCGGATGCTTAAATGCTATTTTGTCCTTCGATGACGATGTGCCGACATTATAAGTAAAAATATTGCTTACCTTTCTTTCAGCCTTGAGTTCACGGCCTATATCTTCGTCGGGCACATTGCCTCTGCCTTTTCCAGTAATACGAAAAGCCGTAATTTTTTGCCCTGCGGATTTTGTGGGCTCGGTGATCGGATTGAATGTTCTTGGCTGTCCTTTACTGAAACAGAACATGTACTCAAATGCCTGCCGGTATCGCTTACCGCAATCACTCGGAATTGGGTTCCTCTTGACGTAAAGCATTGTGTCGTGAACCTTGAATCCGGCTTTCTGGAATGTGATGGCGTGATGAAAACTAGACAGTGTTTCATCACCGTTTACGGTTCGGTCGCCTACTACCCAGATAACAACACCGCCATTTTTAGTTTTCTGAAAAAGTGAAGACGCAATTTCATCTACCGGAAAATGGTAACCATTATAATCGCGCAGATCGTCATAAGGCGGGCTCGTGATCGTCATATCAATGAGATCGTCGGGCATCCTATGAAGCGTGTCGATGCAGTTTTCGCAGTAGATCTTGCCGTATTCCATATTTAGAGCGGCCATTTATTGAGGAAATTAGCCAAAAACGCTTTTTCAGGTTTTTGGGTCTCGTCTTCGAGAAACTCACGAAACTGTTCCTGTTCGTGTACGTAATCCTCTTCCGCGATCTGACCGGCAAAATAAACAAGCCGCAGCCATACCAGATAAGTATTCAGGGTGTCGATCTGATTGTATTCGACGATCTTGGTTATTTCGCGTTCGAGCCAAAGATCGGTGACCTGGTCTCCTTTGACGTCGATCTTGCCCGGAAAGCCACAGAGTTTTGCAAGTTCGTCGAGCCTGGGCATCATAGCGCCGCCGGAGAACCGTTTGATGAGATCGAGATGAGCTTCGCTGTTTCTGGCGTCAAAATAGTCAGGCCCTTCCCAGGGCTTGTTCGGTCGTTGGTTAAACGCGGGCGCGGTGACCTCTTTGATGATCCCTCGCTGGATAAGTACTTGTAGGTCGGAGTCGGCGGAATTAAACCCCACAAGCTGCGGCCGCCGGTCGCCGACGATATAGAGAAAACGCTCGATTATCGCCGCTTCGTCAACGTCGTCGTCTTCGAACGGCAGTTTTGGCAGGGAGTTAAGCGAAAATTCGGTGACACGTTCCCGGTCCCGATCAAAATATGTCTTTCGGGACAAAAATGCTATAGAAACTACCCGCGAGAACATATATTTCAAAAAGGGACGCGGATTTGTGTCGGCATTGTATTGCGGCGAATGCTGCCACAGACGCTGCATTGCCTCAATCTCCGTCGTCTCATCCGGCAGATCAAAGAGCCGTTTGGCACCCGCGGCGTCTGGCACCCATTCGAGGTCGTAAAACAGGGAAAGCTCTGGGATCGGATTTTTTAGCATTGTGATCGGAGAAAATTGTTAACCGAGATTTTACCACAACTGCGCGTCCCAGAGACTTTTCACCACAGAGGCACAGAGAAGACATGGGCTGTTTCACACTGTGACACGGGGCGCGTCCCAGAGAAATTTTCAACGCAAAGTCGCAAAGAAATCCTATAAATGCGCGTCCCAGGGATTTTTCACCACAGAGGGCACAGAGAGCACAAAGAAAAGAACCCCGTCGCTACCGCTCCCGCTTCTGACAGGCGCGTCCCAGAAAGATTAAAGTGAAAAAGTTGAAAAGTGAAAATGTGAAAAAGCTGGTGGTGTGAATTTCTTAAACTTTTCCACTTTTGCGCTTTTTCACTTTTCCACATTATTTGCGCGTCCCAAATAAATTTTCAAATATCATGCCGATCCGGCGTTCTGTCTTGTCACCCGTCACTTGTCACTTATTCAACGGTGATCCGCGTCCCTGGTTCGGTGTGAGAGCAGCCGTGGAACTGCACGCGTTCGGAGCGGCATCCAACAGACCCATCTGGTTGGCCCGTCGATATGCGGCTTCGAGTACCTCATAACCGGCGCGTCCCAGGGGCGAGAGAGTGTAGCACGGTACTAGTCCGTCAGGCTCCGCTTCGCAAAGATCGTAGAAGACTGCGCTTTCGAGTTCCGGGCGGCCGCTTAAATTTATGATCACCGGCGAGACGCGGCCCGGGCCGAAGCGGCTCTCTATGAGAGTTGCGCAGACGCTTTCCACGAATGCAATTCGTTCGTCAAAAGCGATCTCGGA
>JBKJJR010000203.1:0-9450 GCA_046597835.1 Pyrinomonadaceae bacterium | reverse complement strand
CCCTTTATCGCAGGCAGGGTGTTAATGCAGTTGTAACAGCCGAATGTCCAAAATTCTATAAGAACAACGCGGCCGCGTAGATCTTCAGCCTTCAATGGCTGGCTGTTGATCCATTTGCCGTCTGCTAACATCGGCGCGAGTTTTGCCCTTGTCGCCAAAATAAGCGTGTCCGTCGCATCAGGAGCGGCGTTTGAATCGGGCATGAGCGGCCCCAAGCCCTTATCCATCGAGGTCGAATTTTCCGCCACTTGCGGTGTCTCACCAACCACGCCGTGAAAATAACTTAAACCACGCACACCGGCAAAAGCTAAATAAATTGCCGATGCGATGCATAAAGAGCAAATAAATATTCCGTATTTCATAATAGTTGATTTCGTCATTACTGTTGGTTTGGTTTCATAGAACTCGCACTTATTATTTCAAGGTCGCCTTTTCAAATGCTTCGATGAAATCCACAGTTTTGGTGTTGTGCACTGTTGAAAAGATCTGTTTTTTATCCTTGAATATTGCCACTGTCGAAGCATTTGTCTTGTTCTTTTCAAAAAAATCGCCGAGGCCTGCTAATTTCGCAGTAACTCGCGCATTTTTAGTCATTTCTGCGTTCGTAATATCGAGTATTACGAATTTCAGCTTTTCGCCATATTCTTCCATCAGCTTAGTCATTTTCGGTTCGAGATCTGTGCAGTACGGACACCAGTCAGCCCGGACGATCGCGACGACCGGCCTTTTGTCGTCCGATTTCATCATATGATCCTTCATCATTGCGTCCTGTGCAGAAACCGAATCAGCCATGCCGGCAAGTAAAAATAATATGGCGGCGAGCAGCAACTTAAATTTGGTCATTTTTGTTTCTCCTTTTTTTATGTTTGCAGGCAATATTTGCCGTGTTCACAGGGGGAATGCCAAAAAATCACGGCTTTATTCCAAAAGGCGCGGTTTCCGGCAGGATGTGGAATAATCGGAGGATGCTGACACATTACTATATTGGCAGACACGGGCGATAGAATACTCGGCTATCTTATGTTTGGTTTTTCAATAGGAAAGGAAAAAGAGTGGGCTGCATTTGAAGCAGAGGCCTTGCCGTTAATGCCCGACGTTTTTCGCGTCGCTCATTGGCTGGTGCGTGACCGAGCGGTTGCCGAGGATCTCACGCAGGAAACTTTTGTTCAGGCTCTTAGATCGTTTCACCGCTATTCGCCTGACACAAATTGCCGGGCCTGGCTGATAACGATACTTTACCGTCTGAACGGAAAACGGCGGTTAAAGCTCGGCCAGCTAAAACTGGTCGAGGACACGGACGAACAGATCGCGCAGACCGTCGCATTCGAGCCGCCGATCCCGCAGAGCCTAACCGATGAAGATATTTTAAAAGCCATCGAGCGTGTGCCGCAAAAATTTTCCCAAGTTGTGCTTTTAACTGATGTCGAGGAATTTTCATACAAGGAGGCCGCCGATCTGTTGCAAATACCTATCGGCACCGTAATGTCGCGGCTCCATCGGGGCCGACGCTTGCTCAGACAGGAATTGACAGGTTTTAGCGGAAAAGGCCGCTTCGCTGTCGAGGGTTAAGGAATTGTTATGGATTGCAAGGAATTAAGAACAATGATTGATTCATACATCAGCGACGAATTGCTGGTCGAGACCAATCATGAAATTTTGCGGCATCTCGAAAATTGTCCTGATTGCCGCCATGAGATGGCCGACCGGCGTTTCTTAAAATTGCGGTTTCGCGAAACGCTTAAGAATTCTGATGAGGCGCGAATTGATCCTGCTTTTGCCATGCGTGTCGCTGACGGGCTTCGCGAGACAGCATTGCGGCCGGGTGTGTGGGATTTTTTTAATACACGCGTCGTGGCTCTTGCCTTTGCGTGCGTCGCTTTTCTTGTCGTGGGCAGTATCGTTTGGTTTAACCGGACTAATTTTTCTGCAAAACCCGAAGAAACACAAAATCTATCCGCAAGTAACAGCAACTTTTCCGGTCTTGAAAACGCCGTCCGCGCTTCCTGGAACGAAATGACCGCACAGGCTGTTGGCGATCACAAGAATTGCGCTGTCGAATTTCACCTGACGGAAAACCCGATCAGCCTCGACGAAGCAGCCGCCAGCTATGGCGCATTTAATAAGGATCTCGACAAAACAGTCAATGCCGCACTGCAGGCGGTTTTTAAAGGCGACTCTTCCAATGACATTAAGTTGCTCGAATCTCATTCATGCATTTTCGAAGGGCGGCGTTTTGCCCATATTGTTTTACGACACAAAGGACGCGTCGTTTCTGTGCTTGTGACCGACACCGATCTGCCCAACGGCAGTGATGATATTAAAACCGAATACTTTAGCAAAACTTTGAATGCGGCCGGGTTTCATATCGGCCATCACGCCGTGTTTGTAGTGTCGGAATTGACGGACTCCGAAAATATGACGATCGTCCGCAGCCTCGTCCCGGCAATGCATTTACATGCGGAAAAACTTGGAGCATAATTCATCAAAACGGGGCAGTATGGCAAAACAACTCGAAAAAAAACACCCGCTCGCGGTTCGATGGATGCACTGGATAAATTTTCCGCTACTGACGATGATGATCTGGAGCGGGCTACTGATCTATTGGGCAAATCAAGTTTATGGAATTCGTTTGTTCGGATATGAATTGTTCCATTTTTTCCCGCCTTGGTTTTACGATATGCTAGGCGTCCCGCAACGCCTCGCCGAAGGACTTCAACTGCATCTCTTTTTCATGTGGTTCTTCGCCATTAACGGCGTGATCTATATAATTTACACGGTTCTCTCAGGCGAGTGGCGTGCGTTGCTGCCAATCCCTGCGTCATTAAAACGCGCTCCGCTCGTCGCCCTCCACGACGCGCACATAGTCAAACAAAAACCGCCGCAAGGAAAATATAACGACGCGCAGCGGATCGCTTACACGGGCGTGATCGCAATGGGTGCCGGGTCAGTTTTGTCCGGCTTGGCGATCTACAAACCGCTGCAGCTCGCCTGGCTCACTTCGCTGCTCGGCGGTTACGAATGGGCTCGCTGGGAACATTTTTGGTTGATGGTTTTGTTCGTGCTCTTTTTTGCGGTGCATGTCGTGCAAGTCGCTCTGGCAGGCTGGAGCAATTTCCGCTCGATGATCACGGGTTATGACATTATCGACTCCGTCGAATCGAAACCGGAGTCGGCGACTGACGAGGTGACAGCATGAGTGACAACAAAAAAATATTGCTCGAAAAGGTTCGCGAGTTTGAAGCCCGAACCGGCCACACCGTCGATTCCTTTCCCGACGATCCCGATAATACCGCTTCGGTTTTGAAAGAGCACCGCTACCTGAGCGAGCCCGTAACGCCGGAAGAAGCAAAGCGGCAAATGTTCGCCCGCTCGCGCCGCGGCTTTCTCGTCGGCGGCGTTGCGGCTCTCACCGGCATTCTCGGCTGGCGCTGGATGCCGGACGAAACAAAGGTAAATTTGCTCCGCCGCACTTTCGAATTCAACGAAAAGGTCAGCCAGATCTTTTACCGCCCGACGCGGCTCGCTCCTGAATTCCCATTGACAAGCATAAGTGCCGACCGGGCAAACGGCGCTGAGGGCCTCGAAGGCGAATTCAATCCGGCCGTCTGGACACTCGCCGTCGGTGGCCTCGCGGGCCGCTCAGGCGATCTTATTCTGACTCTAGACGACATAAAAAAACTGCCCCGAACCGAAATGACCACCGAGTTCAAATGTATCGAGGGATGGAGCACTATCGTCAATTGGACCGGTGTGCGTTTTTCCGATTTCGCCTCAAAATATCTGCCGCAAACGCATAACGGTACCACGCCCGATGTGGCAAACCGCCCGCACGACCTGCTGCCTTATGTTTCGATGACAACGCCCGACGAAAAATACTACGTCGGCTGGGACATGCCCAGCATTTTGCATCCGCAAACGCTGCTCGCCTACGAGATGAACGGCGCGCCATTAACAGTGGAACACGGAGCACCGCTGCGCCTTGCCTCGCCAACTAAATACGGCATCAAACAGATCAAACGCATAGGCCGCATCGAGTTCACCGCCGACCGGCCAAAAGATTTTTGGGCCGAATACGATTATGATTGGTACGCGGGGCATTAGAAAACAATCAGGAAGTTGCCCGGTGCACGAAAACGATTTCCGCCTCGATGTCCTCTGTGTCTTCCCCTCCGTGCCCTCTGTGTTTAAATTTCTGTAAACACAAAGCACACAGACAAAATGATAAACGACCGCCTGGAAATAATAAATGAAGAGTTTTACGCTGAGGCGATAAGTCCTGCTCAACTCGATCTCCTTCTCGCTGATGGCTGGCGGCATTTTGGCACACACTTTTTTCGTTATAATCTCGGCATGTATGAGGACGAGATCAGGCGTGTTCTGCCGCTTCGCATTCGGCTCACCGATTTCAATTTTTCCAAAAGCCAACGCCGCGTACTGCGTCGAAATAGCGATCTCAATGTCAAAATTCAACCTATCGCGATCACCGACGAAACCCACGATCTTTTTGACAGGCACAAACGCAGATTTAAAAGCGGCGTGCCCGATTCGATCGACGATTTTCTATCACACGACCCGGCAAATGAACCCACCACAGGCATCGAGGTCAACGCTCGTCTAAATGACGAACTGCTCGCCGCGAGCTTTTTCGATGTCGGCAAAGCCTCCGTCTCAAGCATCTACGGGATTTTCGAACCGACCGAACATGCGCGCAGCCTTGGCATTTTCACAATGCTAAAAGAGATCGAATACGCGCGCGAAACGGGAAAAACATTCTTCTATCCCGGCTACGCCTACGAGGGCGAATCTTTTTACGATTACAAAAAACGGTTTTCGGCTCTCGAACAATTTGACTGGAAAAGCGAGTGGCTGCCGATGCAGCCGGCTCAAGAGAACAATTCACTTTGAAGGATCGGGCTGCCGTTTGCTAGGCCCTTGGTCCACTCAATATACTTTGCAGAATCAAATTTCTTTCCCGTGCTGCCGCTCGTCATATATCTGATCATTCCGAAAACCGGCCGCTCCATCCACGGCCTGTCGTGTTTGCCAAAGCACCACAAAATGCCCGCGTAAGAATTTGGATCGCGGCCGTCCAGGCAGTATTTGTTGTTGAGATGGACCAGCGTCTCAAAGGCAACCTCGTAACTCGGCGACCAGACCATGACGTTTTTGCCCCACAGCATACGCACATAATTGTGCATCTCGCCCGTCAGCACCATTTCCCGCTGAGCGGCGTTCCATAACTCATCGTGAGTCTCGCCTGCCTCTAGCTGCTCCAGCGAATAAACAACCGAGCGCTCATCATCGACGTGATCGCGCATAGTCTTATGCACCCAAGCGGGCAATGCGGCCAACGAATCGTAATTTTGATTATGCCGCGTCATGTTGAATGAAAGCTCGCGGCGAACTATCAGCTCCTCGAGAAACGCGTCCTTCGATTCCTGTGGCGCATCGGACTCCTTAACCGCCAGCGCGATCTCAAGCGGCGACAGAAAACCAAAATGAAGGTAGGCCGACAACCGCGACGACCCGTCACGCTCGGGCTTATTCCTCGCCTTGTCGTAATCCGGCAAGATCTCGCCGACGAACTTTTTCAACCGCGCGCGTCCCGCCGCCGTTCCGCCGCGATAGTGCGCGCTCGGCGCGACGCCGTGATCGATGTCGCATCCCGCGACCAGCTCCGCGATGTTATCGGCCGTCACTTCTGTTTCCGGGCAATCGATCTCAAAGCCCGCACTCGGGACATCGACCTCCTCGCTCGCGAGCGGTTTGAGATATCGATCGAGCAGCTTATTTATCTTCGGCCTGATCGTGTACGCGGCGTACTCCTCCTTGTCAAATTTCGACATCGGCACCACGCCGTTCGAATCGACGGCATAAACCGGAATTTCAGCTTTCTCGGCGATTCTCTCGTTATGCTCGGGTATGATGAAACACGGATAATCGTCCGTGACGATCAGCGCCGCGTCCTTCGCCAGTCGAGCGACCACCTGCTTCGGCGCATCTTTATCCTTCTGCAGAAAAAACACATGCCTGATGCCGAGCCGTTCAAATGCGCGCCGCTTTTCCTCGACCCCTTCCAAAATGAAAGTATGCAGACGGTCGCTCGCCCACGGATAGTAATATTTCAGCCCCTCATAAACGACAAGCGGCAATTTCAATTCATTCGCCCGCCGTATCGCGTAGATCAGCGCGTGATTATTTTCAACGCGCTTATACATCTGCATCCAATACAGCACGTAACGCGCTTTTCCGTTGGGTTCTCTATTGTTTAGCTGAACGACTCTTTCGTTGATCCGCATTTCGAGTATTATAAGAATTTAAACCACAGAGAGCACAGACATCACTGAGAATATGAATGCACTTCGTCCTAAATTTCGTTTTACTTTCCGCAATAAAGTATTCGCCGGATATCGATTTTTGGTTTTCTCCCTCTCCGCCCTCTGTGTTCTCTTTGGCCCAATAACCGCGCAGGATTGGAAAACCGTCAAAGAGGGGGTCGAATACGCCGAGGTAACCCGCGACGCCGCCGGCACCAAGGTTAACATCAACCTCCTCCGCCTCGACCTCACAAAAGTCCGCCTCGACATAGCCCACGCCATGGACGCAGCCATCGGCACCGAGAAAACATCGTCGATAGCGATGCGGCACGGAGCATTTGCGGCGATCAATGGCGGGTTCTTTAGGATGGACGATAGTATCTGGGCCGGTGATGCTGTGGGCACATTAATGATCGACAAGAAGCTCCTTAGTGAAAGCATTCAATATGATGAACGAGTAGCTATCGGGATCATCAATGGCGCTGCTGCCACGGAAGTATATTTTGGACACCCTAGTTTTGTACCCACTTTAGATGGAGATAAGTTCACGGTTATCGGATCCGACGGAATAAACCGTGAACGTCTGGCCGGCGAGATCATCGTGTACACGCCCGAATTCGGCAGGACAACCCTTACGAATACGATCGGAGTTGAATTAATTGTTCGTAAGAACAAGATAGTTGCCATATCAAAAAACGGCAGCGGCACTATCCCTCAGGATGGTTTTGTTGTTTCTATCGAAGGTGACGACGCTGCGTCGCGATTCAATCATTGGCGAGTGGGCGCCCGTCTCCGGCTATCATTAGCATACACCGACGCGATGTATGACTGGGAGCCGGACATCATACGGGAACGGCAACGGTTGGAAAAATTGCTTATGTTCCCGTCAAAGGTTCTTTTCAAGCTCGAAGACATAACTAATGGCGTTCCGCAGCTCATCAAAAACAGCAAGATCGACATCACATGGGAACAGGAAAAGACGACCAAATCCTTTGTGGAAACGCGACACCCGCGCACCGCGGTCGCAAAGCTCAAGGACGGCAAATTCCTAATGCTAACGGTCGATGGCCGGTCTGAGTCGAGCGGCGGTATCGGTTTGCAGGACCTTGCCGAGTATCTGCTCAGCCTCGGCGCGATCGACGCCATGAATCTCGACGGCGGCGGCTCGACCACGATGTTCCTCGATGGTAAGGTCGTCAATCACCCCTCCGACAAGGACGGCGAGCGCAAAATAAGCGATGCGATCCTGGTGACGCCGAGAAAGAAGAAATGACACCGGAGCGGCAGTGCAGCGAGAATGAGGAGAACGATGAGAGTGACGAGAACGAAGAGCACCACGCGGAAATCGCGGTTTTTATGTTAATGACGACAATGTAGATCAACGACGAGAGTTTAGCTTTTTGCCCGGCGAAAAATAGCGTCGCCCCAAAGCTCCTTTAGCGTCCGCTGAGCAATGGTCTTTCGGTCACTAAGCAGCTTATTGCGTCCACCTAACCCTTATTTTTAGAGCACGATACTATTCTAGACCATGTTATATGTGGCACGTGCCACATTTTTATGAAACACTTTTTTGAGGCAGAAGAAATGAAAAATTTATATAAAGAATTCTGCACCAACGATACGGCTACCGGTATTCATTCGGTAAGTACTAAACCTTTTCTGCGACTTGAGAATCACTCTGATCAAGCCGCAAGCCATTTTCGTCCGCGCCGACGAGGACGCTTCCGCCATTTGCCAGCTTTCCAAATAGTATCTCGGAGGCCAGCGGCTGCTTGATCTTATCGTGTATGAGCCGCGACATCGGCCGGGCGCCGTATCGTGCGTCAAAACCGTTCGCTGCAAGCCATTCGCGGGCTTCTTCAGTGAGTTTTACAAGCACGCGTTTTTCGGCAAGCTGGCCGTTTAGCTCATTGATAAATTTATCGACGATCAGCTTGATAACGTCCATATCAAGCGGCTTGAACGGCACCCAGGCGTCGAGCCGATTGCGAAATTCCGGCGTAAACGTCCGCTCGATCACACCTTTTGCATTACCCTTTGTATCAGACGAATTGCGAAAACCCATACCGCCTGACGATAGCTCCCGTGCTCCGGCGTTGGTTGTCATGATCAGGATAACGTTGCGAAAATCGGCCTTTTTGCCGTTGTTGTCGGTCAGCGTTGCGGAGTCCATGACCTGCAGCAGCAGGTTGAACAGATTCGGATGGGCCTTCTCGATCTCGTCGAGCACAAGCACGGCATGCGGCGTCCGCATGATGGCCTCGGTCAAAAGGCCGCCCTGATCAAAGCCGACGTATCCCGGCGGCGCGCCGATCAGCCGCGAAACAGTGTGCGGCTCAGCGTATTCGCTCATGTCGTAGCGAAGAAACTCAACGCCCAATGTCTCGGCAAGCTGCTTTGAAACCTCCGTTTTTCCAACACCCGTCGGGCCTGAGAAAAGGAACGAACCAACCGGTTTCGTCTGATGCCCGAGGCCGGCGCGCGATATCTGAATGGCATCCACGATCTTATCGATCGCTTCATCCTGGCCAAATATGGTTTTCTTAATGTCTTCGCGCAGTGTTTTCAGCCGGGACCGCTCGTCGGCGACTACGGTTTTAGGCGGTATCTTTGCCATGCGGGCAATAGTATTTTCAACCATTTGCACCGTTACTTTCTTAGGCCGGCGACTTTCGGGTAAAAGTTTTACCGACGCACCGACCTCATCGATCACGTCGATGGCCTTGTCAGGCAAAAACCGGTCGTTGATATATTTTCCGGCAAGTTCCGCGGCGGTTCGCAGCGAATCATTGCCATATTTAACGCCGTGATGGGCCTCGTAGAATTTCTTCAGGCCCTTGAGGATCTCAAAAGTTTCATCAACCGTCGGCTCATTGATATCGATTCGCTGAAAACGTCTTGCAAGTGCGCGGTCACGGTCAAATGCAGCCTTATATTCAGCATGCGTCGTCGAGCCAATGCATCGAAGAGCTCCATCGGCTAGCGCCGGTTTGAGAATATTTGATGCATCCATGGACCCGCCCGAAACGGCCCCGGCACCCACGATCGTATGTATCTCGTCGATGAAAAGGATTGCGTTTTCCTGTTGTTTCAATTCATTGATGATCGCCTTAAACCGCTGTTCAAAATCGCC
>JBKJJR010000008.1:0-3991 GCA_046597835.1 Pyrinomonadaceae bacterium | reverse complement strand
GCATAATCGACAAGTTCGTCCGTCCATATCCCATTCCAATTACGGCTAAATTTGGCTCGCTGTGATTTGTCGAGATCGACGGCAAAATAACGGTAAAGCGTTTCTGCAAGCGATGCGGATTGATTTGCGCCGCGTGTGAGAACTTTTTCCGCGATCATCGTATCGAAGAAGTTTTCCACGGCATAGCCGTTCTCACCCAAAAAGTCGAGATCGAATTTGGCGTTGTGAAATATTTTCCTGATCGAATTGTCGGTCAAAATATCGGCAAGTCTTCCGAGCGAGATGCCTTCGCTCACTGGCACCAGAACATTGAATTCACCATCGGAAAACTGAACAGAATATAGCCGACCATGACGAGCACTCAGGCCCGATGTTTCGGTATCGCAGCCAAGATAAGTGGCGGATGAAAGCCTTTCAAATGCGATGCTGACTTCATTCTCTGTGCGAGCGACTAGAATATCCACGACTTAAATTGTAGATTACTAAAGATAAACGAGAAAACCCGATAGGAAACAAAGCCAAAAAATGCTCGAAACACTAACTGAAACCGAAGCCCGCGTAATTGGCGCACTCATCGAAAAACAATTAACGACCCCCGAATACTATCCCTTGACACTCAACGCGTTGGTCAATGCCTGCAACCAAAAGAACAATCGCGAGCCCGTAGTGTCGTATGACGAAAAAACCGTGGCGGACGCTCTCGAAAACTTACGCGACCGTAATCTCGTGTACGTATTTTACGGCAGCACAAGCCGCGTGCCTAAATATAAACACATGCTGCCGAGCGTTTACGAACTGAGCGAACCTGAGACAGCGATAATCTGTGAGATGCTGCTTCGCGGGCCGCAGACGCTTGGCGAATTGCGTGGGCGATGCGAGCGGCTTTACGAATTCTCAAGCCTTGGCGAGGTTCAGGAAACGCTCGACGGCCTGATGCGGCGCGACGATCCGTTAGTGCTCAGGCTTCCCGTTCAGCCGGGGAGGAAGGAAGCCCGCTTTGCTCATCTGCTTCACGGCGAGATCGACATTGACGCTTTGGCTGCTGCGCCTACTGTGCGCTCATCTCGCGGAGTTGTGGACGTTGATAGGATAGAGAAACTGGAGTCAGAAGTTACGGGTCTGCGCGGGGAAATCGAATCGCTGAAACAAACTTTCGACGAGTTTAGAAAACAGTTCGAATAATTAACTTAGGTGACGATCACGTATTTTCCAATTACGATCACGATGCCTAGAATTGTTGTTGTCAGGGCCGATAGAGACCTTCGCATAAACGAACCTCCGGAAATTCAAGATCTTGCCAATGTTTCAAATGCCGTGTCGGAAAATTTAAAGTGCCGCTCTTCCTCGTTACACACAGCACCGTGCTTTGCATAAAATTTCAGAGCGGGTGTATTCCACTCGAGAACGTTAAAATCGATCCGCTCAAAACCGCGTGAAGCCGCGATCCTCGCGATCTCCTTCAGCATCGCCTCGCCAACGCCGTGTTTCCGATATTCGCTTTTGATATAGATATCCTCCAGATGAATACCGCGTTCGCCGCGAAAGCTCGAAAAATTTGGATAAAAAAGTGCCGACGCAACAGCGGTCTCGCCCTCAAACGCGAGTAATCCTTCGAGCACAGCATTTTCTCCAAACATAGCCGACGACAGGCGTTCTTCAGTTACGGTGCAATAATCACTAAGATCTTCGAATGCGGCAAACTCGCGGAGCAGGCCGACCACCGCTGTCAGATCGTCCTGCGTGATTTTTCTGATATTCAGTTCCATTAATGAAGAATGGCTGGGCGTGAGATCGTGTCAGGCCCAGCCGTAAAAGCAAGCAAATAATAATCGTTACGACTTTTTCTTGCCGCCGCCCGCGGGAGCTTTCTTAGGAGTCATTTTTTGCGCCTTGAGGTAATCTACAGATTCCTTGATGCTGATTTTTAGCTCCTTAACGGCGGGTGGATCGGCCGGCGAGACGGGCGACAGATCAATGTACTTCTGCATGAAATTGAGGCCTTCCTGTTCCATCTCTTTGTCCTCGGGAGTCATCGCAGCACCCATCGCAAATAGCCCGAGTCCCAACCGGCCCATCGCCTCGGCGTTATCCGGTTTAAGGACGAGAACCTGCCGATACGCCGCCACTGCTTTTTCAAAATCTCCGACCCGCGTCATCATATCGCCAAGCCCCATCTGCGTTGTCGCCTTTACTTCGGGATTCGTCTCCAGGGCAAGGTAATCGGCGATCACGGTGTTAGCTTCTGCGATCTTTGACTGATCGACGCCGCCCGCGACTTTCAACCGATGGATCTCAGCCGCCACGGCATACAGGTCGTGTTTCAGAACCTCACGCCGTTTCTGTTCGGCGGGGTCGGCGCTGGCCTCGGCCCGAGATATTATGCCCATCGCATCCTGAAAACCCGCCAACGCATCATCGTAAGCCTTATTCGCCTCTTCATACTTTGCCTTTCTAATGGCCGTGTCGGTAGAGGTCGCACCCTCTTTGTACAGTTTGAAACCCTTACCTTTGAGGGCAAGCATCTTCCCATTTATCAAGATCGGAGTGCTGCCAACATAGTCAGGGACGGCGGCAATGCCCTCGCTGAATTTTGCTGCGGCAAGATCATAATTGTCGGCCTTCAAGGCAGCGTGTCCTTCCGTGTTGGATTTAATGGCGGTTGCATCCGCGTTTTTGATCTTTTCGTTCTTAGCGGTGATCTCGGCATTTTTCTTTTCAAAATCTTCCTGCTGCTTTTTCTGATCGTCGCTCAAACCAGCGGGTTCAGACCCGCCTGACTTTGGACCATTTGCAGCCGCTTGCCGAACTTCCGCCTCTGTGTATTTTCTACCGTCGCCGGCACCGACCGCGATACGAAGAGTTTCCTGGCCCGCCTTCACATTAGGGAACACCGTCGGAGCGGCATTCGGAGCGCTGACCGCAATAACATAGTCGCCATAGAGAATGCCGATGAATCTGAATTCCCCTTTTTTGTTCGTTTGGGTCTTATAAAACCCCTTAATGTCGGTGCGGTACACTTCGACCAAAGCATTAGCGACCGGTTCATCCTTACCTTCTTTTTGAATAACGACGGTGCCGGCGAGCGGGCCTGTCTGCGCGTAGGCCGCCACGCTGAGAGCCAGCGGAGCGAGGGCGGCAAAGATCACAAATAGAAACGACTTTTGAAACATGAATTCCTCCAATTTAGTTGTGCGGTAAAACCGGCGCTCATTAAGATGCAGAACAGCCGAAAGAGTTTGTCCTTTTACATATATTAGCTCAATACATCCAAAAGAAAAACCCGCTGCTAATAAGGTAAAAACGATTAGCGTGTGCTATCTTATCCACTAAATACTGAGCGGAGCACGCCTTCCGACAAACAAATGACTCAAAAAGTTTACAATTTCAGCGCAGGCCCGGCCGTAATGCCGGCGCCGGTTTTGGAAAAAGCTCAAAACGAGATCACATCGCTGAACGGCATCGGCATGAGCGTTATGGAAATAAGCCATCGCTCGAAGCACTTCGCTCCTATTTTAGCAGGGGCGGAAAGCGGCCTCCGCGAACTGTTAAATGTTCCGGCCAATTACAGAATACTGTTTCTGCAAGGCGGTGCAACGCAGCAATTTTCGATGATACCGATGAATTTCCTCGCTGCCGGCGAAACCGCCGACTATATCATCACCGGCGCGTGGGGCAAAAAAGCCCTTAAAGAAGCAAAACGCTGCGGCAACGCCGTTTCGATATTCTCGACCGCCGACGAAGGCTTCAAATCAGTACCCGATCAGGCGGCACTGAATTTCAGCCCAAATGCAAAATACATCCATTACACTTCAAACGAAACGATCGAGGGCGTCGAATTCAAATACGAACTCGATGGCGGCCGCATTCCTGTAGTCTGCGATGCATCGTCGAATATATTGTCAAAACCGCTTGATATAGAAAAGTATGCCCTAATCTATGCCGGGGCCCAAAAAAATATCGGCCCAAGTGGCGTGACCGTTGTAATAATCCG
>JBKJJR010000005.1:0-3841 GCA_046597835.1 Pyrinomonadaceae bacterium | reverse complement strand
TGACGCATCAGGTTCGTTGTAAACTGGACCGGTTCGCGCAGCTTGCCGAAATTCGGGTCCGTCTTAACGTCGCCGCGTGCCTCGGGGTCGAGCAGGATCGCCTTGATAACCGCCTTCATATCGCCACGAACGCCTGAGCCGTTATTGTTGAAAACGGCGGCAACGCGGCCGACATAAGCCGGCGTTGGGTCGCTCGTCACCAAATGCTGGATCATTATCTTCGATACAAACGGCCCGACGTTAGGGTGATAAAAAATATTATCCAGGGCCTGGTCCATCGAGTTGTTGGCGTAGGTTGTGATCGCCGTCCCCGTGCATCCGGTGCAGGCAGCGATGTTCTGGTTTGAAACGCCCGGATACGTCAACAGCGTTTTCGCCGTTAGGTCGTGGTTGCCGGTATTTAGGAGCATCGGGTCGATGAAATTCTGCGCTCCCGTCGTGCGGTTGGGGCAGAGCGCGGTCGTTTCGCAGTATGTCCAACCGGTGAGAACCTTGGTTAGACTGTTCACGCCGTTCTGATCGTAGGTCGGTATCGCCGTGTCGCCCGTCTGACACGGATTGTGTTCGACACACTGCATCGTGCCGTCGGGATTCAGTGTAAACAGCCCGACAGTGAAAAGCTGCATTATTTCGCGGGCATAATTCTCGTTCGGATTATTCTTTGTGCTCGCCGCCATGCTCAGATACGCGCCCATTGTCGGGCTCAGCGTCATCTGTTTCATCAGCGTGCGGTAGTTTCCGAACGCGTTGTTCGCAAGTATCTTTTGATACTCAACTATATGGCGTCCCTGTTGAATATCAACGCCGGACGTGACCCATATCTGAGCCAAAGCCCACGCCACGCGATGTCGCAATTGGTTGTCGCCGTAAAACGCTTCTCTGAAGAACCATGTCTGCGGCTGGTACATCGAGTATGTGTCGCGGGCACAGGTTGCCGGCACATCCGGAACCGTTGCATTGCCGTCACAATCGGGCTGAGGGGTGCCCGGTTTCAAAACGTGATTTGGATAGGGATTTGTCGGCGACGGATAACCGGCCTCGAACTGCTCGTTCAGCCACGTTCTTAAACCAATGCGGCGAATTCTCGAATCGAGCATTTGCGTCGGGCCAAAAGCGGCCTGTTCCTGCAATCTCATTCTATCGCCCGACCATCTGTAGCCCACATAATCCTGGCCGTTAGTCGGCTCACTATCTTTGGCCGTCGTTCGGGTCGGCATCACCGTGCCGTATGGCGTTGGTTTTGCACCGTCATCGTCTGCCGGCCCGCCGCCGGTTTGCCCGAGTCCAAGCCGGACGCGATTACTTCCCAGGCCGCGCCACGTCAACTGCAAAAGCAGATCGCCCGTTGCTTGAGGCTGAGGCCAAAAACCGATCTCATCGGTCAGCCTGACCGTTACCGCAAAAACTCCGCGCCACGGAGCACTTGAAAAACCGATGACCGGAAATCTGTACTGCCGTCCCAAGGCGTCCGTCGCGTAAACGCGAAACGCGTTTGCTCCCTCGCCGGGCATCAGCGTGAGATTTGTTACAAAGAGCGTCACCTTCGCGTTTGGGTCAAATGCGCGCGATTCCGTTCGCATAAGATCGATCCGGCTGATATCGCCGTCAGGCGCAGCGACGGCACGCGTGGAACTTGTCTGGCTCAGCAAGACCGGTGTCGGGGAATTCGGATCTGGATCGTCCTCGCCCAAAACGCCCACCGCTGTGAACGTAGTAAACATACACATTGCCAATATCCGCAAAAGCGCCGGCGTCTTCCTGCTTACCATACAAAATCCTCCTGTATAGGCGACTGAACTAAATCAAATTCTGTGGGGGCTAAGAACTTCTGGTCAAACGGGCCGAAAGGCACTCACGCCCGTTAAATCTTGTTTTACATTAATAATATAAAACAATTCGGCAAAAAGTTACAAGTGTTTTCTTAGGACCAGCAACTAGCCAACTGATTATATATGACGCGCCATACGCCCTGATAGTCGAAAAAATGCAAAGATGGGCGTAGCAAGGTATAATTTTCATATGGCGGACAGTTTGTTCATCGAAATTCCCGAGAATTTTAGCTTCCGATCGACCGTTTACAGCCACGGCTGGTGTGAACTTGCTCCGTTCGATCTTGACGTGGAGAAATGGCGGCTGAATTACGTTTTTCGACAAGGAAATTCGAAAAAACCGGTTGCCGTTGCTATTTTCGAAGAAGCCGGACACATACGGATCGACCTTGACGCTAAACCGGCCGATCCGGAAAAGATAATAAGCGGCGTTCGCCATTTGCTGCGTTTAGACGACGATATTGAAGGACTGTACGAGTGTATCGTGGGTCACGAAAAACTCAGCTGGGTTGTCGAAAAACGGGCCGGAAGGCTGCTGCGTTCGGCAAGCGTGTTCGAGGATCTCATAAAAACGATCTGCACGACGAATTGCTCTTGGGGCCTCACCAAAAGCATGATCGCAAATCTCGTCGAAAAGCTGGGAACTCCCTCCAAAAGTGGGAAACGTTCATTTCCAACGCCGGAGACAATGGCCGGCGTCACAACAGATTTTTACCGAAGGGAGGTCCGGGCCGGCTACCGTTCATCGTATTTTGCCGAACTTGCCGAATCGGTCACGAGCGGCAAACTCGATCCTGAAGCCTGGCTCACGTCCGACCTTCCGACGCCCGAGCTAAAAAAGGAGATGCAAACAGTAAAGGGTGTCGGCGATTATGCGGCCGAGAATCTGTTAAAACTCGTCGGCCGTTACGATTGCCTCGCGCTCGATTCGTGGCTTCGGTCGCAATTCTACAAAAACCACAATAAAGAAAAGCGGTGTCATGACAATAAGATCGAGGAGCACTACAAAAAATTCGGCCCCTGGCGCGGCCTCGTCATCTGGTGCGACATGACCGAGAAATGGATCCACTGAGATGCTTTCCAGTTGAACGCAAAACTACGCTCTTGTCAGAACCGGGAGCGATAGCGACTGGGTTCTTTTTCCGGATGCACAAGCCCGCACGTCAGTAAGGGCGGAACATCCAACTTTCGTGTATCGCCCTTACTAACGTGCGGGCTTATGCAAATATCGTGAAAACCACGCCATATCGAGAAAGTTAAGCCAAATCGGGAAAACCAAGCCATATCGGGAAAATTGATATTTCGCAGAATAAATGTTGATGCTATGTTGGGGCTATGTATAAGAACCGCATCAGCCGCCCAACCAATAACCGCCGCCCGCAATTCTTCATCCCCCGCTCTGATTTCGCTACCGACGAACGGGTCGCATACGTCGAAAGCGTCTGCGCAGTGCTGCTCGAAAGCCGCTTCGGCCCCGGCGACAACTCGCCCTGGATCTTCGACTGGAACGGCCAGCAGGAACTCGAACCCGAGCTTCTCTGCCATCCGTTCGATGCGGAGCCAAATGGGTTCGCGCCGCCCGCACGGCTCCACGCCCTCTCACCTCTGGGACGCGCCGTTCAGGTAGCTGCAGCCGCATATCGAAAAGCGAAACAGATGGAACTTCTAGCTGCAGAGGCGAACGCAGGCGGTCTCACTACCGAATCCTGCTCGAACCAGGGACGCGGCTCTCCGCACATCAAGCGATGAGTGACATGTGACATGTGATGGGTGACAACGAAGACCGCCGGATCGGCAAGATATTTGAAAACTTATTTGGGACGCGCCTATTTTATGACCTCTGTGTTCTCTGTGCCCTCTGTTGTGAAAAAACTCTCTGGGACGCAACTGATCGGGTCAGTACCACCTGCACCTGCGGCGTGGTTTGGGTTGCATGTCGACGCAGCCAAGGTTTTTCTTAGGGACGCGCCGCAACTACGAAAAAATGAAAAAGCGCAAAAGTGAAAAAGTTA
>JBKJJR010000313.1:0-2945 GCA_046597835.1 Pyrinomonadaceae bacterium | reverse complement strand
GCTCATTTGTCGGAACGAGCGAACGCTGGCCGTTGCCATTCAGTTCGAAAATGTCCCGCTCGTTAGTTATTGTTTCGCTTTTTGTTTCGGCCATTTTTTACGCGGTAATCTTTAAAGAAGCGCCAACATATTCTTTACGCCCTGATGGTGGAAATAGTTCCTTGCACGATTCGTGTCCATTTCGATCTGAGCCTTCAATTCATCGATGCCGTTAAATTTACGCTCGTCCCGTATTCGATGCAAAAAACGCACGCGAAGCACGTCACCATATAGGTCACCGTCAAAGTCGAATATATACGATTCGATAGACGGGTCGGCATCGGATTCAAAAGTCGGGCGCACCCCAATATTGGTTATACTCTTTCGCCAGATACCGTCGATCAGGGTTGCAGTCGCATACACTCCGAAACGCGGAATCACGCGGTTGTGCGGCTTCAGATTTGCCGTCGGAAAGCCAATGGTGTGGCCCCGCCTGTCGCCGCGAATAATAACGCCCTCGACGCCATACGGACGCCCGAGCATTCGCCGGGCGAGATTGATGCGGCCCTCTGCGAGCAGTTTGCGTATCGCCGACGAACTGATCCGTGCCCCGCGAATCTGCACCTCTTCGACCTCATCAGCGACAAAACCCAGTTCCTTGCTTTTTTGTCTGAGCAGGTCGATATTACCTCCGCGATCCTTGCCAAATGCAAAGCCTTTACCGAGATAAACTTCTTTTGCGTGAAGCCGGTCGTAGATGATGTTTGACAGAAAATCTTCGGCGGGTTGACTCGCAAATTCGCGGGTAAACGGGACGACTATAGCCTGTTCTATTCCGAGCATCTCAAAATTGGCAAGCCTCTGGTCAAGCGTCTGCAGCAGCGGCGGAGCCGTTTCCGGATGCAGCACCGCCCGCGGATGCGGGTCAAACGTGATCGCCGTCGCGACCGCATCCGCATCCTTAGCTCGCTCGACGACCGTGTGCATTATCCGCTGGTGCCCGAGATGCAGCCCGTCAAAAACACCGAGCGTCAAAACCGTCGGCCGCATGATATTGGCATTTTCAGTGCCGTGAAAGATCTTCATCGTTATCTGAAATGGTATTTTAGCTGCGGGGAATAGGCAACCCTCATAACGACCATCTTCTTGTGTTCTCTGTGTCTTATCTCTGTGTCCTCTGTGTTAAAAAAAGGAAATTTAAACACAAAGACCCCAAAGGGAAGACACAAAGGTCACAGATAAATTCTATTTAGGATTCGAAAGCAGTTTTTGCATTTCACCTTTGGTCAAAATGCGATATGCGGGATGATTCGCTTTCTCATACCGGTCGCTGTGATGTATGGCAGGATAATTTTTGGCTTTCATTTCGGCATCCAGTTTTGTCCATGACTTGTAGTCGAGGTTGCCTACCCGTTTTTTCTTCAAGCGCTTTCCTAATTCGGCCCACGCATCCGTAAAACTCTCAACCGTCGCTTTATATTCGCGGCTGCTGGTGAGAAATGCATCGAGCAGATCGTCCGATTTGCCGCCTTTTTCTTTGAATGGCCGCAGGTTCAATCGCCCGATCGCTTCGCCCGGACAGAGCGGCTCCCAAATCGCTTCATTGGCAGCCGGCCTGCCTAACGTCTGCCATTCGCTGTCGAGCCATTTACGGGCCGATTCCTCGTCAGGAACAGCATGCTCACCGCCGCGCGTGGCCTGATAAGTCCACTTATAGGCATCCTCGAGACGTACATTTTTGTCAGCTTTCCATTTTGGAATAGCAAAATCGAGCAACGCCGTTGGGGCACAAAGAAGTAAGAATGCAAATGAGATAAATATCATTGAATTTCTAGAACTTTTAGTTTACTAAATCGTGAAATCGTTTGTCGGAAAAGCAAGTGTCTAGGAATACTGTAAAATTTGATGAGGTAATATTGGCAAGAGAGCTTTAGAGAACGAGCGCGATTATGATCCGGTTTGTCTTAATTCTATACTTGGCGTTGACCAATCTTTCTTGTCATTTGCCGCAGACCCAATCAAATGGCAATTTGACCAGTCCGTCAGTTTCTTCAATTTCAACTCCAGCATCTGTATCGGAAACCAAAGTGAATGATCTAGATAAGATAGTAGAGTCTTTTTCCGATGATTCAAGAATTGGTCGTCCTCATCGAAACAAAATCCATATTGACATTTTAGAAGGCAATGGCGTTGACTCTGCAGAACGACCAAACAGCTTAGCGATAATTAAGTTCTATTCATTCCACCATTCAAAGGAATGGGTTTTGAAACAAACCCTTGAAATTGAAGACCATGCTCTTGCTGGCTGTGATCCGAAGGTAGAAGACTTTAACAATGACGGGCTAAAAGACATCACTTTCGTTTCAAATACGGCGGCGAGAGGCGCTAACGAAGTTAGGACGCTTTTGATTTATGACAAGAAACTCGATGAGTTGGTTTGGGTCAAAAATTCTGAAGACTATCCAAATCTCGCCTACAATAGAACTCTAAATTGTATAGATTCGTGGATGTTTCACGGGGCAACAACAACGGTTTTCCTAAGACTGAAAGGAGATATATTAAAAGAGTTTGCCTCCGTTGGCACCGGCGCCGAACTGGTAGTCAGTTTGACCGATAAATTTGGAAAGGAAAGAGTTATTCGACGTGAAAAAATGGCGGCGGACGACGTCGATACGAGATATAGAACCTTCAATCCTCCTAGACCATAGTCACCACCCCAAAATATACGCAAACATTAACGGAGCGACGATCGAGGCATCGGATTCGACAATGAATTTTGGCGTTGTGGCTTCGAGTTTGCCCCAGGTTATTTTTTCGTTCGGAACTGCGCCGGAGTATGAGCCGTAGCTGGTTGTTGAATCGGAGATCTGGCAGAAATAACCCCAGACCGGCACATTATCTCGCTGAAGGTCCTGGTGGAGCATCGGCACAACGCAGATCGGGAAATCGCCCGCGATGCCGCCGCC
>JBKJJR010000201.1:0-3438 GCA_046597835.1 Pyrinomonadaceae bacterium | reverse complement strand
ACCGGCATCGCGGCCGCCGGGCCAATATCGCCGAGGCCCAAAACAGCCGTGCCGTCCGAGATGACCGCAACGGTATTTTTCTTGATCGTCAGCGTAAAACGTTTTTCCGGGTCGCGTGCGATCGCCTGGCAGACGCGGGCAACGCCGGGCGTGTATGCCATCGAGAGATCGGAGCGCGTCTTGAGCGGCATCTTTGACACGACTTCGATCTTGCCGCCGAGGTGCATCAGGAATGTGCGGTCGCTTACGTTAACAACCTCGACGCCGTCAATGTCCTTAACGGACGAAACGATCTCCTTATCATGCGTCTCACTCGCCGCGTTTACCGTGATATCGCGTATCAAAAAGTCCTTGCCGACGCTGACGATATCGATCCCTTCAATATCGCCGCCAGCCTTTCCGATGGCCGTTGTCAACTCGCCGAGCTTGCCCGGTTGGTTATGGATCTTGACGCGAAGAGTGACGCTGTAACTGGCGTTAGGGGTTGGTTTGTGGTTCATAAGATGCGGAAGCCCCCACGGTAGTAAGGGCGTAATAAATCCGTTGCAATAGAAAAAGTATGACGAAAAAGATGGGCTTCTGCAATCTTATCGAACGCTCTTCAGGCTCATATAATGAGATCTTTGGTCTTTATCTAGTTTTTCGATTGAGTAACGGAGTAGAACGCGGGGCATTGTTGCGGCGTGTTTGTCGAGGAAGGCGAGGAGAGCGGGGCGATCAACGTCGCCGGCGGCGCGTACCATCCAACCGGTGCCGGTGTGGACGAAATGTTCCGGGTCATTTACCAGTATCTCGGCGATCTTGAAGGTGTCGTCGGTCTGTTTGAGTTTCAAAATAAAATGAGCGGTCGCAACGATCGCCGTTCGGCGCTCCCAAGTATCTTTTGATCTCGCGAGTTTGTAGAGTATGTCACGCGGCGTGTCGGCGAGATATTGGCCGACCACATAATATGCGGCGAGATCGACGAGGCCCCAATCATTGATGCGGTCGTGGCGGCGGATGTAGAGTTTGTATAGATCTGCCAGCCGCTCTGCGGAACATTTGTTGCCCTTCGCACACTGGCCCATGATGCTCATCGCGCCGACGCGGACCTTTTGGATCGGGCTTTCCATGAGCGTTTCGATCTCGGCAACCGGCATTTGAGAAAACTCTTTTCCAAGCTTAAAGATATCGCCCATTTTGACACCGCGCAGTTCGCCGTCGTCGGACTTGAGAGCCATGAGGCGGGCAGCGAATTTGGCAGCGGTGAGTTCAGACATAAATAGGAAGGTTAGCCACGAATTACACGAATATCAATTTTTCCCATTCGTATTATTTGTGTAATTTTTGGCTAAACATCTTAGCCCGCAGCAGCGGCGGCTTCTAGGTCGGCGATGATTAGTTTTGTCATTTTGAACATCGCCTCAGTTACACGAGCTGCCTTTTCGCGATCAGGATCGGCTAGATTCTGCATTAAGATCGGCGGTGTGACTTGCCACGAAACGCCGAACTTGTCGACGACCCATCCGCACGGCTGCTGCTCGCCTCCCTCGCTTAATTTCTCGTAATAATGATCGATCTCGGCCTGCGTGTCGGCGGAGATCATGAACGATACAGCCTGCGAGAATTTAAAATTAGGGTACGGGCCGGCGTTGTAGCAGTAAAAAGGCTGGCCCTCGATCTCGAACTCGCCGCCCATTACCTTGCCGCCTGGGCCGGGCATTGCGCTGACGATCTTAGCGTTTTTGAAAACAGAAACGTAGAAGTTCATCGCGTCTTCCGCCTGATCATTGAACATCAGAAATGTTGTTATTTTTTGCATATTATTAATTCCTCAGTTAAATGTCCTTTCCAAAACAAACGCTGTTTCCCATATCGATATATTGTCCGTAATTCGGAATACGCTCGTAGCCGTTCTTTTCGTAGAGGCGGATCGCTTCGGGCTGCTTCAGGCCGGTTTCCAGAACACACCTTGTGAAGGATAACTCGCGGGTCCAATCTTCCAGTTCCAACAGGAGTTTCGTCGCGATGCCTTTTCCTCTGCTTTCCAGAGGAACGAACATGCGCTTTATTTCCATATGACCGGATTCAAGTTCTCTGATCGCGCCGCATCCCCGAGGTTGGTTATCCTCATAAGCTAGGACGACGTGTTTGAGCTTTGCGATCTTATTAAATTGCGCATAGAAAGCATGGTCATCGCCATCACGGATCGCCAACTCCGCATCGAGATGCCGGACGAGTTCGATGAAATCTTTGTTTTCAGAATCGGTTCTTATTATTTCGATCATCTTAACTCACATTCTTTTCTTACTTAGCGATCTTGGCGTCTTTGCGTTAGATCAACTCACGCAACAAGGCGAAGAACTCAAAGAAAATTTACAAACTAGGCTACTGCGGTGTTCGGCTCTTGCAGCTTTGCCAAAATATTATCTAGCTTGTCATAACCCTGCGTAACGCCGCGTTCCATTCCCGATGCGATCATGCCGTCGCGATCTGCGACTGATTGAAAGACCGATTGATGCACAAGACGACTGCGGCCGCCGCCGAGATCTTCAAATTTCGTCGTTCCCATTATGACATGGCCTTTTTCCGGAAGCCCGTCGAATTCGAACGTTCCAATAATGCGCTCAGGCGCGAGCACTTCGTGATAAACGCCGTGAAATGCGTACACGTGGCCGGCGCGTTCGTGCAGGAACCGGTAAGATCCGCCGTCGAATGCATCCATCTTTTCGACGGTCATCGTAAGATCGTCCGGCCCGACCCATTTTTCATAAAGGTCGGCTTCGGTGTATGCCCTAAAGACGAGCTCACGCGGAGCCTCGAATTCGCGGATGATAAAAAGTTCCAATGTTCCCGGTTCGGCGGTGATAACTGTTTTGTTTGCCATTTTATTTTCTCCTGTTTTTTTGTTTCGTTTCGTCTGATTTCATATTTTCGAGCAAGATATCCAAACGCTGGTGCGCTTCGTCCCAAAATTGACGGTATTTTTCCAGCCAATCTGTGGCTTGCTTTAATGGAACGGCCTCAAGTTTCCTAGGACGACGCTGTGCGTCAAGCCCGCGCGAAATCAACCCTGCCCGCTCGAGCACTTTGAGATGTTTTGAGATCGCGGGCTGGCTCATCTTAAATGGCTTCGCCAATTCAGCCACCGATGCTTGCCCCGTTGCAAGCCGCCCAAGTATCGCCCGACGCGTAGGATCAGCCAGCGCCGCAAACGTCGCATCAAGCTGTCGTGAAGGCATCTGTTTATAACCAGTTAGTTCCATAACTGAAAGGTTATAATATAAATGAATGTAGTGTCAACCCTAAGAATAAATTCTTTTGCAAAATCTCGACATTAAGCACAAAATTAACGGAAGGAGCTTGAGAAGTATGTTTTCCATGATCCCAAAAGGTATTCTGATTGGTACGCTGCTGCTCCTTACTTCATGTTCAGTGGAAGACCGTGTTGTCCAGAAT